>CALMIS010000081.1 GCA_937864185.1 uncultured Chloroflexota bacterium | reverse complement strand
CTCCAACCCCCCAACCCTCCAACTCTCCCCCTCTCCAACCTTCCAATCCTCCAACCCTCCAATCTTCCATCCTTCCATTCTTCCCCCCTTCCTCGCCGCCCTGACCACCACCCTCCTCTTCGCCACCATTCCCACCTTCTGGCGCTGGTCCACCGAGGCTAAAACCTACAGCCTTAGCATCCTGCTCTTCGCGGCTGTCCTTTACTTCCTCGGGCGTGCCCTGGAGAAATCTTGGTCCCTCCAGGCTAACCCCGACTTGGCCCGTGGCCCGGGGCCCGGGGAGGATCTTAGCCACACCCCACGTCCTACGTCCTACGTCCTACGTCCCCCGGCCTGGCCCAGCCAATTCCCCTTAGCCCTGCCAACGCTGCTGCTCGGTCTCCAGATTGCCGTCCACAACAATGCCGTGTTGCTCCTGCCGGGCTTTGCCGCGATGATGTGGCTCAATTTTCGGAGCCAAATCCGGACGCTCAAAACCCTGGTCGGCTACGGCCTGCTCCTGGCCCTACCGAGTCTAGCCTACCTCTACGTCCCCCTCCGCGCCGAGTGGCTGATCGCCCAATTGGGTCGTCAGGCCGCCATCGAGCACGGCTACCTGGCCGACTTCTACCGCTCCGGCCTGGCCGGCTTGATTCGCTACTTCACTGCCGCTGACTTTACCGGCGGCGTGGTCACTAACTGGGGGCTCGTTCCTGAAAAATTCATTACCTTTTATCTGCCGGAACTCCTGCTGGAAGAATTTCAGCTCACCGGCCTGATCCTGGGCCTCATCGGTGGCCTGGGCCTGGTCTTCACCCAACCGCGTCGCTTTGTGCCCTTCTTCCTGTGGTACGCCGTCCCCATCCCGTTTGTGTTAGTCTACAATCAGGGCGAACAATCCGCCTTTCTCCTCCCCTCCTTTCTCGTCTTCGCCATCTTCGCCGGCAGCCTTCTAACCCTAGTCCCCCAACTTCTTCTCAAGTTCCAAAGAACAAGTAAAAATGAACAATTAGCAATTAACAATGAACAATCAACAATTAGCAATGAACAATTAGCAACTGACAATGAACCATCCTCCAACCCTCCAACCTTCCAACCCTCCATCCTTCCCCCTCTCCTCTCCCTCCTCATCTTGGGTCTCGTATTTCCCCTGCTGATCCTGCCTAACATCCAGCACAACCTCAACTGGCTAAGCCGCAAGTGGAACCGAGGGATCTACAATGAATGGGCCGATGCGCTGAACCACCCGCTGGAGCCCGAGGCCGGCATGCTGGCCCACTGGGGCGATTTAACCTCCTTCTGGTACATGCAGCACGCCGAAGGCCGCCGGCCCGATCTACGCGGCGTCTATCCGCCTACCGAAGCCCAAGTCATCGACTGGTATGAGCGGGGCAATCCCGACCTCTACATCTCCGGTCCCCTGCAAGGCTGGGCCAGCGGCATTCAGGAGCGTTACCAACTGATTCCGTGGGGCAGACTGGTCCGCATTGCCCCTTACGAACGTGAGCCGCGCAGCTTGTTGCCTACCCTCCGCTATCCGCACGACACCACCTTTGGCGACCGCTTGCGACTGCTCGGCGCTGACTTTGCGGCGCAAGCCGTCGACGGCCGCGTCTACCCGGTCACGCTCACCTGGCAAGCGCTCACCGAGCTGCCGCCCCGCTCGACCGTCTCCCTCCGCCTGACTCAGGGCGATGGCATCGTGGCTCAGCTTGATGAAGCTCTGCGCAGCGGCTGGTTTCCCAGTGACATACTGCCTGCCGGACAACATTTGCTCAGCTATGCCCTCGTGCCCATTCCACTTGGCACGCTGCCGGGCGAATATCGCCTGCAGTTAGCCGTTTACGAAAGCCCGCGCCGGCCCTGGCTGCAAGCGGCTGGCTCACCCGTGCTCGATCTGGGTCCGGTCGAAGTTGTCTCACCGCCTGCCGGGGATCGACCCGAGTTGCCGCCGCTCAAAGCGCCGCCTAATCACGACTTCAATGGTGAAATTGAACTGGTTGGCTATGATTACAGCGTCGCTCGGGTGGGACAGGGCAAAGGTTTTGGTCTGGCCCTGCTGTGGCAGACTCACCGCTCGCCATCCGAAAACTACACCCTCCGCCTCGATGCGGTCGATAGCGCCGGGAACACCCTGCGCACAATCGAGCACCAGCCGGTCGCCGGCCGCGCCCCGACCTCGAGTTGGCAGGCCGGCCAGTTTGTTCGCGACCTGATCAACGTGACCGTGCCGGCCAGCGCCCCACCCGGCGCCGGAGCGCTGCATGTACGGCTGAGTTGGCTGCGGCCTGATGGCTCGAGCCTGGGCCTGCGCCGCTGGACCATGCCAGTGGGGGACGGTCTCGACCTGGACAGCCTGACCGTTACCGAAAAAGAGGACCGTCTCTTTACCCCGCCGTCCATCCGTTACCCGCTGGAGGTCAACCTCGATAACCGGGCTAAACTGATCGGCTTCAATACAGATCTCGCCGCCGAGCCGGACGGCCAAAGTGACTTGCAGCTCAACCGTGCCACCTGCCCGGCGGAGGGCTGCCCCTTAACGGTGGAATTCTACTGGCAAGCCTTGAGCGAGATGGACCAACCCTACCAGGTCTTCTTTCACCTGGTTGACGCCAACGGTCAGATCGTCGCCCAGTTAGACCGCGCCCCCGGGCCCGGCGGCAAAGAGCCAACCACCGGCTGGCTACCCGGCGAGATCGTCAGCCATCCCGTCGACCTGAGCCTCGCGCCTGATCTACCGGTCGGTCGCTACACTCTCCGGCTGGGTCTGTATCTTCCACCCACCGGCCCGCGCCTGCCGGTTGCGGACTCCACCGGCCAACGGACGGCGCTCGACTATATCGATGTAGCTAGCATAAAAATCAGCAATGACCCATAGAGGCTGCGTAAAGCTACACCGTTATTTTCCTTACTCGAAATTTAAATTTCCTTACTGGAAAAATTTTTTTCCTTACTGCAAATTGGCAAAAGTCAGTAAGGATTTTGGAAAAGTAAGATGCCATCTTTGACTTGGGCTTCGTTTGGCAAGACTCCCCCTTGCCGGTACAATCTCCTCAAATTCAACCACTACGGAGAAATACCATGCCTACAAGCGTAACAACCCACCATTACGTCATCGATGTCGATGAACAGACGTTTGCCACCGACGTCCTGGAGCGGTCCAAAACCGTGCCGGTCGTCGTCGATTTTTGGGCAGCCTGGTGCGGGCCCTGCCGGATGCTGGGGCCGATCTTGGAGAAGCTGGCCAACGAGTACAAAGGTCAGTTTGTGCTGGCTAAAGTCGATGTTGATCAGAACCAGCAACTGGCCAGGCAATACTATGTCCAAGGCATCCCGGCCGTCAAAGCCTTCAAGGATGGGCGCGTGGCCAACGAGTTCACCGGCGCCCTGCCCGAACCGCAGGTGCGCCAGTGGCTCAACAGCCTGGTTCCCTCGGAGGTTGAGTTGATGGTTAAAGAGGCTTTTCAACTGGAAACGCAGGGCCGGCAGAGTGCTGCCGAAGAGCGCTACCGGGCCGCGCTGGCCAGGCAGACCGATCTTTATGCGGCCAAAGTAGGTCTCGGGCGAGTTCTGTTCCAACAGGGGGCTTTTGAGCAAGGCCTGGAAGTCCTGGAAAGCATTCCCGCCGCCGCCCCGGAACGCCGAGTCGCCGACGCGTTGATCGCTGCGGCCCAGTTCCAACAGCACGCCGCCGGCCAATCCGAAGCCGATCTAAAAGCCAAGCTCGAGGCCAATCCCGGCGATGTGGCCAGCCGTTACGCTCTGGCCAGTCTCTACGCTACCCAGCAGCAGTTCGTTCAAGCCCTTGATGAGTTCCTGGAAGTCGTCCGCCGCAACCGCCAGTACGAAGATGACGGTGCTCGCAAAGCGATGCTGGCCTTGTTTACCGTCATCGGCGAGAATACGGACACGGTTCGAACCTACCGGCAGAAGCTGGCTAACGTGCTCTTCTAAACGCCGTTCGCTTAAGCAAAACTGGGGCCGGTGCGGACAGAATTAAGATTGTTCGGAAATGAATAGGTCATAAGGCGAGGCGTACCACCCTCGCCTTTTTGATTCTCTTTTTCCAGATTGTAACCCGAGCCAGGAAATGATAGAATGAACCATTCAACCATTTGCTACGCTCAGAAGCCTAATCGTGAAAGATACCAGTATTCAGGCGCTGCTGCAGCAAGGTATTACGCTGGCCAAAGCGGCCCACGGCAAATCAAACCAGCAGCCCAAGCGCACTGCCCTCGAGCGGGCGAGACTTAAGAAACAGGCCCGCGAAGTCCTGATCCAGGTGACGGAACTCGATGCGCGCAGTGTGCCGGCCTGGCTGTGGCTAAGCACCGTCATCGACTCCCCGGCGGACAAGCGAGTCTGTCTGGAAAATGTCTTGGCGCTGGAGCCTGACCACGCGATTGCCCAAAAAGGGCTCGCCCAGCTTGAGCTTGCCCCGGACGCCAACCCACAGAAGAGTCGGCCGATCGCCGCACGGCCCCAACCTCCGTCTTCTTCAGCCGCGGCAGATCCGCCCTCCCCCCCTCAAACCGCTCAACCCAACGAAATCTCCTCATCCGCCGATGGCTGTCTGTTTTGCGGCCGGCCGCTGCCAAGTCTGGCCTCGGCTTGCCCTCATTGCCTGGCCCCGCTCGTCATCGAGTGCCCGGCCTGCAACGCCCGGATGGACGTGGAGTGGTCCCACTGCACCGACTGCCACCAGCCTTTGGGTGACTACCGGCGGGGAGCCGATTACTTTGTTGAGCTCGCGACCCAGTATGAGCAGCAAGAGCGTTTTCGCCAGGCGGTCGAGGCCCTGCAAATCGCCGAGTGCCTGTCCCCCGCCCGAACCGACTTGCCAGGCCGGCTGGGGATAGCTCTGCTCCGGCTTGGCCGCACTGACGAGGCAATCGACTTATTGACAGCCGCCGTTGAACAAAAGCCTGCGGGAAGCGACCTTTATCTGGCGCTAGGCCGGGCCTATCTCCAGGCTAAACAGCCAGATAAAGCCCACAAAACCTTCAAACTTGCCCTCAACATCGATCCGCAGTCGCCGGCTGTCCATCTGGCGCTGGGCGATATGCTGCTGGAGCGAGGCGATTTCAAAACGGCCTGCACGCACTTCCAGGCCGCCACCCGCAGCGATCCTGAGAATGGCCACGCCTGGGCTCAACTCGGCACAGCTTATGATGAGTTAGGGCAGCCTCGCCAGGCTGTAACGGCCTATCGGGAGGCAGAGGCTCGCCTCTCGCCGGAGTTGATCGCCTGGCAGACGGTACACCGGCGGCTTCAGATTCTCAGTCCGGAACTACCCGCCAGCATAGCCGGCGGTTGGGGCGAATTTACCCGACAAATGGTTGGCCCGCTGCTGGTCTGTTTGCTGGCCGTATTGCTCGACTCAGGGTTGCGACCGTGGTGGATCAACTGGTCCGGCTGGTTGTCCCTGCCGCTGGCCGGACTGGGTTCGCTGGCCTGGGTTAGCGCCAGCTTACCCCAAAATCCAATGGTTAGCCTGCTCATCGGCCCGGAGGCCAAGCTTGAGCGCTCATCGCTGCGGCCTGTGCTAGCGACGGTCGGCCTTGTTTTGTGGCTGCTGGCCATGGGCTTGATTATGCTGCCCGTGGGCCAGTCTTTTCCGGAGGCGCCCTTTTGAGTCCGGATACCCTTCTGTCCGTCTATTTTATCCTGAGCCTATTCTTTCTGCTCCCGCTCAAGGATCGACGCAGCCGCCGGCGTGGTTTTCCATGGGTCACGGCTAGTCTGGTTTTGATCAATGTCGTTATTCACCTGATTGTCACCTTTTTCGTCCTCCAACCAGAGGTCGACCCCAATGTTCCCAACTGGCTGCCCCTGTACCCATTTATGGAAGTACCAGCTCTGACGATAAATCACCAGGGACTGGGCGCTCTGGCCTCATTGAGCAGCACTTACCTCCACGCCGGTTGGAGTCACCTTTTGGGCAATATGTTTATCCTCTGGTTCTTTGGCCGCAAGGTCGAGGACAGCACCGGGCCCGCCGGCTTTGCGCTGTTGTACACTTTGTGCGGCTTCACCGCCAGCCTGATGAACGTGATTGCCAACACCCTCATGGCTAGCGGCGATGTGCCCGGCCTGGGGGCCAGCGGCGCGATTTCCGGAATTATGGGAGCTTATCTCTTTCTTTATTCCCACGAGAAGATCCTGACCTTAGTCACCCCGGTCATCTGTGTGATACCTATCCCTATTCCGCTCTGGCTGCCGGCCTGGGTCTTTATTGTGACTCAGGTGCTCAAAGATGGCTTACTGGGCCAACTCGTCCTCGAAGTCTACAAAATGGGCGATTACATTCCGCTCGGGATTGGCGTGTTTGCCCATATGGGCGGCTTCATTGGCGGCATGCTATTTATCTACCTCTTTGTCAGCCCCTATATTCTCAGCGGCCATCGCTGAGCAAAACCCCTCAATTTATTGACAAATACTGGACAAACCAGGTCGAAGTCTGTACACTATCGGCAGTTCTTTACGACCAAACAAAATCTCAAGGCTGATCTATGGTAATATCTCCTGTGATAGTCATCGGTGCCGGCGTGGGGGGCTTAACAACCGCCGCGATTTTAGCCAAAGCCGGCCTAAGCGTCACCGTGCTCGAGGCCCATGTTTACCCCGGCGGCTGTGCCGGAACCTTTTATCACAAGAAATACCGGTTCGATGCCGGCGCGACTCTGGCCGGTGGCTTCTACCCGGGTGGGCCGATGGACCTGGTCGCCCAGGCGACCGGGATCAAAACCTGGCCGGCCCGCCCTGACGAGCCGGCTATGGTTGTCCACCTGCCGGATGGCCCAGCCGTCACCCGCTGGAGCGACGAGCGCCGTTGGGACGAGCGCCGCACCGCCTTTGGCGAAAGCAGTTTGGCCTTTTGGCGCTGGCAAGAGCGCACCGCCGACGCCTTGTGGGCGCTCGCTTTAAGCGTGCCACCCTGGCCGCCGCAAAACCTGACTGAAACTTTCAAACTTGCTCGGGACGGGAGCGCCTGGCTGGGTCGTGATGTCCGCCGCCTCCATCCTCGGCTCGTGCTCGATGCCTTTCGCCCGGTGGCTGCCCACCTGACCGGCGCCTCCTCAAAGCTCCGCCAGTTTGTCGATGCTCAACTGCTGATCGCCGCGCAGACAACTAGTGGCTATACGAATGCCCTCTATGGCGCGTCGGCGCTCGACCTGCCGCGCCGGGGGGTAGTGCATCTAACCGGCGGCATGGGCGGCCTCGCCGAGACGCTAGCCGAGGCTGTGCGACAGAACGGGGGCGAGGTGCTCTATAAGCAAGAAGTGACCCGCATCGTCCTGGAGAAAGGCCGCCCCGTCGCGGTCGAGACCAAACGCCGGCAATCATTTCCCGCTAAGACCGTTATCGTCAACCTCCCGCCTTGGAACGTGGCCTCCCTCCTCGGCGACAGTGTGCCGCCCAAGCTGCGTCGTCCGTCTCCACCCCCTGAAGACGGCTGGGGGGCGTTTATGGCCTACGTCGGCCTTGAGGCTGCGGCCATCCCTAATCATTTCCCGCTGCACCACCAGGTCGTTGTTCGAGAACCGCTGGCTGAAGCTAATTCCGTCTTCATTTCGCTCAGCCCGGCCTGGGATGAGAGTCGGGCGCCCGCCGGACAGCGGGCCCTAACCTTGAGCACCCACACCGGCCTCAAAACGTGGTGGCATCTTTTTGAAACTGATCGTCAGGCCTATGAAGCGCGCAAACAAGCTTACACCGAAAAAATGCTGGCTGCGGTGGCGCAGGTTCTACCAGACATGCGGGCGGCTGTTCAGTTGGTTATGCCCGGCACCCCGGTCACTTTCCAACGCTTCACCCGCCGAGCCTGGGGTTGGGTCGGAGGCTTTCCGCAGACACACCTCTTTCGAACCTGGGCGCCAAGGCTCGCGCCGCACCTATGGCTAGTCGGGGACAGCATTTTTCCCGGTCAATCCACGGCCGCGGTGGCTTTGGGTGGCATTCGGGTGGCCCAAACCGTCTTAAACAACCAAAAAATTGGGGCTTTTGTCAGGCAAGAGGAGTTGGGGCCCTTCTCCCGCTTCGGCTCAGGTTGAGATCGAGCTGGCGGGTTGTTGACCCCTCGCCTATACCTTAGCCGGGGTGATTGACACCCGGCTGCAGGACTTTATAATCTCTACCAGTCTGTTTCCAATTTTATTCGTTTTCAATGGGGAAAATGCTTATGTCTACCGCCCTCGATCGCATAACCGTGCGCGATCTGTTGGTACGCGGCATTGTGGGGGTCAACCCTGATGAACGGACCAACCGGCAGGATATTTTGATCAACTTTAGTCTCTGGGTCGATACCCGGCCCGCCGGTCAAAGTGACAACATCGACGAGGCCGTCAACTATAGTACGGTGACCAAAGCGGTCGTCAAACACGTCGAGGCCGGTCAGCCGCTGCTGGTCGAGCGCCTGGTCGCTGAACTGGTTAAGTTAGTTTTCGATCTCGATGAGCGGGTGCAGGCCGTTGAAATGACGGTGGAAAAACCAAGGGCTGTGCGCTTTGCCCGGGCAGTAGGGGTAACCATTTACCGCGAGCGCGGCCAGACGCAACATCAACTAGTTTAGATGATCAAGCCTATGGGCTGGGAGTTACTCACTTCGACCACCGTAGCGCCGGTCTCGGCGGGCGAAGGCTTGCAAAGCCTGATAATATTCGGCCTTGCCAAAATCGGGCCAGTAGGTGGGGGTAATGTAATATTCAGCATAGGCGGCTTGCCAAATGAGAAAGTTACTGGTGCGAAACTCACCGCTGGTGCGGATAATTAAATCGGGGTCCGGACTGTGAGCCGTATACATATACTGGCTTAAAAGCTCTTCGGTGATCTGGTCAGGGGCAATACCTTCGGCCACAACTCGCCTAACCGCCTGCACAATTTCTTCCCGGCCGCCGTAGTTGAAGGCGACATTCAAAATAAGCTGGTCATTGTCTTTGGTGACGTCAATGGCATGGCGGACTTTATCCCGAATATTGGGCTTTAACCGTTCTAGCCGGCCAATATGCCGAAGTTGGACGCCGTTTCGGTTAAGTTCTTGCAGCTCCCGGTCGATCACATTTTCCAGAATCTTCATCAAACCCATCACTTCAAACGGAGGCCGCTTCCAGTTTTCGGTGGAAAAGGCGTAAATGGTAAGCATCTTAACCCCGAACTCGACCGAACAGGTCAAGATCCGGCGCAGATTGTCCGTGCCGGCTTTATGCCCTTCAAAGCGAGTTTTGTTGTTCTTCTTGGCCCAGCGCCCATTGCCATCCATAATAATCCCGACGTGATAGGGCGGGTTTTCCAGCGGCGGAAACTGAGTCTCTTCTAAAGTGCTTTGATTTTCTTTTAGCAGTTCAACCATTTTGATCTAACCTTAAGCAAACTTACCCATCCGAATTTACTTCGTCCGAGTCACCAGGTAGCGGGCCAACGTTTCTAACTCGGTTTGGCAGGCACTGGCGTTATCGATCTGGTTCAACGCGGAAAATGACTTTTCGACAAACGTGTCAACCATACCTTGAGTATAGTTGAAAGCGTCTACCAGTTGCAAGCACTCACGTGCGAATTCAATTTGGTCGCCGGTCATCGGCGTGGAGTCGGCGTAGATCTTTTGCAGACGCCCGAGTCGAGGCCCGGTGAGTTGGCTTAAGGCATAAATGACCGGCAAAGTCTTTTTCTTACGGCGGAGATCATTATCGATAGACTTGCCTGTTTCCGCACTATTGCCCCAGATACCTAAAATATCATCTCGGATCTGGAAAGCCACCCCAATGTTACGGGCGAAATCCCGGTAGTGATTGATAGTCACCGCGTTATCTGTTCCCAGTATGGCGCCGGACACGATAGAGGCTTCAAGCAGAGCCGCGGTTTTCCCGCGCACCATTTCAAGATACATCTCGACGGTGACGTCTTGAAGTTGTTCAAAACGCAGATCCAAATCCTGTCCTCTGGTTAAGGCCAAACAGGCCTGGTTGATCAGTTGCTGCGCCTTAAAAATGGGTTCCGGCCCAAAATAGGTGACATCGAGTTGGAACAAACACTTTAACGCTAAGGTGTACAGAAAATCGCCCGTATTAATGGCTAGAGGTTTACCCCAAATGGCCCAAACAGTGGGCCGGCCATGCCGTTCTGTGTCTCCGTCTTCGATATCGTCATGCACCAATGAAAAGTTGTGAATGAGTTCTAGACAGGCCGCAACGGGCAGAGCTGCCTGATAAGAAGCCTGCAACGCTTCAAACGTCAACAAACAGAAGGTGGGCCTTAGAAATTTACCTTTCGCGAAATTAACCGATTTGAATTCCTGATCCAGCCAACCAAAATGATAGCCTACCATCCCTCGGATAAAGGGTGAAGCCACATCTAGCGCAGTTTGGATAGTCTGCTCAATGTCAGGCACATACTTATTCAGAATTTGTTTAACGTCAGACAACTTTACTTGACTCCCCTTTAGGTCTCTTAATATTGTCACAGAGTAGGTAAGATGGCAAGTCGGTTAAGCCTGGGTTAAGCTGGGCCGCTTTGAGAACTGTTCAAAAAAAAACGTGAAACACCGTCCTTGCTGTTTCACGTTTAGTTCAGTTCTGTTAGCGCCAACAGCGCTTAAACCTCAAGAATCTCTTTTTCTTTAGCCGCGCCGACCTCATCAATCCGCTTAATATAATCATCCGTCATCTTTTGAATCTTGTCTCGGCCAACGTACATATCGTCTTCGGAGATCAGTTTTTCTTTTTCAAAGCTCTTCAGATCCTCCAAGCTTTTGCGGCGGGTATTGCGAACTGAGACGCGGGCCTCTTCGCTGCGCTTGGAGACCGCCTTAGTCAGATTCCGGCGGCGTTCTTCAGTCAAGGATGGGATCTGTAACCGGATAATCTTGCCGTCATTATTAGGAGTCAACCCCAGATCCGACTGCATGATAGCTCTTTCGATCTCTTTCATTGCCCCCGGATCATAGGGTCTGATACTGATCAATTGCGGCTCCGGCACGCTAAGCAGAGCGAGTTCTTGGAGTTGGGTAGGCGTGCCATAATAATCCACCAGCAATTTTTCAACCAGCCCCGTTGAGGCTCGCCCGGTGCGCATCGAGGCTAAATCATGCTGCAAAGCCTCTACCGCCTTCTCCATTCCGTCTTTCGTTTCGGCCAACACATCATCGACCATTGGATTGTACCTCCTTGTTCAATCAGGCCAACAGTGGTGAAAAAATAAAACAGTTGGCTATTATGAGCAAATCAGCGTCCCCGCGGAAGTATCGCCCATAATTATCTTCTTTAAACTACCGGGTTGCCACAAATTTAACACCACTATCGGCATTTCATTCTCCATACACAAAGTTAGGGCTGTGCCATCGAGGACTTTAAGCCCCATATTGAGCGCGTCAATATAGTTGATGGTATCAAATCGTCTGGCACTGGGATCGGTTTTGGGGTCAGTTTCATACACACCATCGACTTTGGTAGCCTTAACCAACAAATCGGCATCAATCTCCATAGCTCTGAGGGCGGCTGCTGTGTCGGTGGTGAAATAGGGGTTGCCGGTGCCAGCGCCTAAAATAACGACCCGTCCCTTTTCCAAGTGCCGGATGGCTCGGCCTCGAATGTACGGTTCAGCCACAGCGCGCATTTCGATGGCCGTCTGCACCCGGGGATCGATCCCCACCCGCTTTAACGCATCGGCCAAGGCCAACGCGTTCATAACTGTAGCCAACATGCCCATATGGTCGGCGGTCGTCCGATCCATGCCGTGATTGAGTCCAACAGTGCCTCGCCACAGGTTGCCCGCGCCGATCACAATAGCAATTTGGATGTTCAAGTCGTAAATCTCTTTGATCGTGGTCGCCAAATCCTCCGCTGAATGGGGATCAATCCCAAAATTACCTTCACCGGCCATGGCTTCACCACTAAGTTTTAGAAGAATGCGATCGTATTTTGCTGATGCCATTCTGTTCTCCGATTTTACCGCAATTTTTAGACATAAAAAACCGGAACAGTATAATTGTTCCGGTTTCCAAGCTCAACACCACTAAATTAACTAGCGCCGAGTTCAAATCGGGCAAAGCGCCGTATACTAATCTGGTCGCCTATCTCCTTACCCGCTTTCTCCAACAGCTTGCTAATCGTCAAGTCGGGATCTTTCACAAACTCCTGGTTCACCAGCGTAACCTCGCCATACCACTTTTTAATCTTCCCCTCGACGATCCGCTCTTTGATGTTGTCCGGCTTATTTTCATTAGCCAGTTGCGCCCGAAAGATATCTTGCTCCGCAGCCAGTGCTTCGGCCGGAACATCGGATTCGTCCAAATATCGAGGTGAAGCTGCGGCGATATGCAGGGCCAAATCGTGAACCAGTTGCCCCAGTTGCGCTTTATTTGCTTCACCACCGCCTACTTCTACCAACACGCCCACGCGACCACCAGGGTGGATATAGCTGTCAATAAGGCCCGGCCCTTGCCGGACAAAACGGGCCAATTGACGCACCTGGATGTTTTCACCCAACTTGGCAATAGTTTCAGTAACCTGATCAGCGACGGTGTTACCGGGATTGTCGATAAAGGGCGCCCCTAACAGGGTGTCGACACTATTAATCTCTTGGGCCAGGACCTGACGGGTAATACTACTCACAAAGTTCTTGAAATCTTCAGTGCGAGCTACAAAGTCAGTTTCGCAGTTGATCTCGACCAGGGCCCCAATTTGCCCATCTTCGCTGACAGCCGCTGCGACCAGACCATCATTAGCTTCACGGCTGGTCTTTTTAGCCGCTGCTGCTAAACCTTTCCTGCGCAAATACTCGACCGCCTGTTCGACATCACCGCCACTTTCGTTCAGCGCCTTTTTGCAGTCTAAAATACCGGCGCCGGTCATTTCCCTTAGTTGTTTGATGTCAGCAGTTGTAACAGCCACAATTCCTCCAGAGTCTCCTTATGCAGTTTCTTTTTCTTCCTCAGGGGTTTCTTCTTCAGCCACAGCTACTACCGGTTCTTCAGTTTCTTGAAGATCCTCAACTTCGGCGGACTCTGCTTCAGTTTCCTCAACTTCGACCGGTTCGTACTCTTCGACATCGCCAAACTCTACTTCAGACTCAGCCGCTCCAGCCCGCTGCAATTTGGCCAGCGTGCTCGGGCCGAGATAGCGCTCTTGAGCTTCCTGTTCCTCCAGCCCTTCTACTTCTTCCTCTTCAGCCCGGATGCTGCTCAGAATAGCCTGGCCTTCCAAGGCAGCAGTAGCCATAGCACTAACGATCAACTTTAGGGCCCGGATCGCATCATCATTGCTGGGGATAACCAGGTCGATGGGGTCAGGGTCACAATTGGTATCTACCATAGCGATGACCGGAATACCCAGAATATTGGCTTCTTTTACGGCGATCGCGTCGCGGCGCACATCGACCACAAAGAGGAGATTAGGCAAGCGACGCATTTCTCGCAAACCACCCAGCCGGTGGTTTAGCCGGTTAATCTCTCGCTCCCGCATGAGCCCTTCTTTTTTGGTCAAACGGGCAAATTCTCCCCGAGCCTGCTGCCGTTCGATTTCCAGCATATAGTCGATCCGCTGGCGGATGGTTCGCCAGTTGGTTAACGTGCCGCCCAGCCAACGCTGATTAACATAGGGCATATTGGATCGCTCTGCTTCTTGAGCAACACTTTCCTGAGATTGCTTTTTGGTACCAACAAACAGAACTATCCCCCCTTGAGCGACGGTATCTTTGATCATTTCGTAAGCATCGCCCAGGCGCTTGATGGTTTGTTGGAGATCGATAATGTGAATCCCATTCCGTTCTGTAAAGATATACGGCTTCATTTTGGGATTCCAGCGGCGGGTACGGTGACCAAAGTGGACCCCTGCTTCGAGCAGGGCTTTCATGGTGACGACTTGTTCTACAGGCATTCCTTAGATTTCCTCCGTTTTTTGTTCATACCTCCGCAACCGTTATTCATTCGGGAACCTTTTTTCTGCAAAAGGCACGGCCCGTTTTTAAACCGGTGCGTGTGTAGTTAATATTACAAGCGATTAGTATAACACTTTGCGCAGCTTTGGTCAAGGGGTTGACCAAAATCTCACCCCCAAAATCGTTTGGCAAAGGCTATATGCCTGTGTATAATGACTCAGTGTCGTCCACTGTTGTAAGGTGCCACGATAGAGGGAGAGCCGCGACGGCATGAGCATCGCTGATGAGATTAAAGCTCGTCTTGACATTGTAGATTTTATCTCCGAAACGGTTAACCTCCGCAAAGCCGGCAAGAGTTATACCGGCTTTTGTCCTTTTCACCAGAACACTCGTACACCCTCCTTTGTTGTCTTCCCAGACTCTCAGAGCTGGCGGTGCTTTGGCGCCTGCGCCGATGGTGGCGACATTTTCAGCTTTGTCATGAAACGCGATGGCTTAGATTTTCGCGAGACCTTGGAAGAGTTAGCCAAGAGAGCCGGCGTCCCGCTTGAACCGCCCAGTTCCCAGAGCACAGTTCAAGAGCAGCAGCGGCAGAAATTGTTGGAGTTAATGGCCGCGGCTGCCACTTATTTTCACCAACAATTAACTGGCACTAAAGCCGGAGCCAGGGTTCGAGAATACCTGACCCAGCGCCAACTGACCGCCGAAACTATCGCTACCTTTCAGCTTGGTTACGCCCTGGATGACTGGGATGCGCTCAAGCTTCATTTTCTTAATCGGGGTTACGCAGCAGAGGAGTTATTGGCCACCGGGTTGCTGGTTGAACGCTCCGACAGCTCCCCGGGTTACGATCGTTTCCGCAACCGGCTGATCATCCCTATCCGCGACCTACAGGGCCGGGTCATTGGTTTTGGCGCGCGGGCTCTGGCTGCCGACCAATTGCCCAAATACCTTAACTCGCCCCAAACCTCGCTTTTTGACAAAAGTGCCACTCTCTATGGCCTAGATCTGGCCCGCTCGGCTATTCGACAAGCCGACCAGGTGGTGATTGTTGAAGGCTATATGGACGTCATCCAGGCTTACCAACGTGGGGCAAGAAACGTAGTGGCTCAAATGGGGACGGCCTTAACCGAGGCCCAGCTCAAAATCCTCAAGCGGATGACCGGCAACTTTGTCCTGGCCCTCGACGCCGACAGTGCCGGCAATGCGGCCACGCTACGCGGCCTTAATTTGGCTCGCGAGGCTCTTGATCGGGAAACCGTACCTATCCCGACCGCGCGTGGCCTCATCCGCTACGAGAGCCGGCTTGAAGCTAACATTCGGATCGCTGCCCTGCCGGCAGGTAAAGATCCGGATGACATTCTCAAGGAAGGACTTGAAGCCTGGCAGCGGATTATCGATCAGGCCATGCCGGTTGTCGATTTTTATTTTCAGGCTGTGACCGCCGATCTTGATCTGACGAGTGCAAAAGGCAAAAGCGTAGCCGTGCAGGAACTTATGCCCGTCCTGCGTGAACTTAGCAATTCCGTTGAACGGGAACACTACGTTCAGAAGTTGGCTCGGTTAATTCATGTGGATGAACGGACATTGATCGCCGAGTTGCAACAGACGAAAAAACGCGCCAACCGCTCGCTCCGCGGGCAAGCCGTTGAACCAACGCCTGATCTATCAAAGATTCGGGTTAAAGCACCGGTTGACGCCCTACCAGTGGCTGACAATGTTGAAACCAATCTGGAGGAGTACTGCCTGAGCCTGATCTTAACCTATCCTGCCACGCTGGCTGCCACCAACGACACCCTGGAAGGTCAAACGCTTCAGCCGGTCGATTCAGATGATTTTCAGCGAGGCGATCATAAAGCAATCTTCAAATGTCTGGCGCTGTGGACCGCTTCCGAGACCCCTAAAATCGAAGTCCTCACTGAGATGGTTGGCACAGAGTTGGAAGGACGACTGGCTACTCTGGCTAGCCGCTGGCATCAACGCCCACCAACGCCGTTTGACCATGCGGTTCGTGATTTGGGCAACGCTATTCTGCGCCTAAGATTAAGGAAAACCGATCGCCAGATTGAGGAATTGCAGTTTATACTCCGCGAAGCTGAAGGGAATCAAAGCGCAGACTCCGTGCGAGAATATACAGAAATGGTCGAAACCCACAAACAACGGCGGGCTAAACTAGAGCAGGTACGCGACATTTTATCACTGTCAGGCAAACGCCGGGCCGAATCGAAAATCCTATTATAAGAAAATATACCTGTTAGAGTCGGCAGTAGGGCCAAAGAGACCCTATGACTCTTCCATTTATCTTTGCAAAAAAGGCGCAAATCGGTTATAAAGTTAAAGAGAAAGGTAATGGGGACCGCCAGTGGCAAAGAAAACTCTTGAAAAATCGTCAAAGGTAAAAACAAATAGCCGCAGTAAAAGCAAGAAAAATGATGGGCTGACGCAGGAAGAAGCCTTAGAGATTTTGATTGAAAAAGGCAAGCGTGAAAAATCGCTGACCCAAAACGATATTCTGGAGGTCTTGCCGGACGGAGGGCTGGATATAGAGGCCACCGAAGAAGTCATTGCCAAACTGGTCGAAAACGGGATTGAAGTCATCGATGACGACTCCGAAGACGACAGCGAAGCGTTGGCCGATGTTGATGAGCCCGATGACGATGCCCTGCGCGAGGTAGAGGAAGAGCTAGATGACGAAGAAGTGACCGGGGCCGGGGTGATAGATTTGGGCTCGGTCGAGTTAACTAATGATCCCGTGCGGATGTATCTGCGTGAAATCGGCCAGGTTAACTTGCTGTCAGCCCAGGATGAAGTCTCGCTGGCCAAGCGGATCAAGCGGGGTCTCGATGCTCGTAAGAAGCTTGATAATCTCAATGGTAAAGCGGACGATGAAGAAGAAGTAGCCAAACTCAAAAAGGCCGACATCGATGGCCGGATAGCTAAGCGTTGCCTGGCTGAAGCCAACCTGCGCTTGGTCGTCAGTGTGGCCAAACGCTATATCGGCCGGGGGATGAACTTCCTGGACTTGATTCAAGAAGGGAACATTGGTTTGCTGCGAGCGGTGGAAAAGTTTGACCACCGCCGGGGCTACAAGTTTTCAACCTACGCCACTTGGTGGATTCGCCAAGCCATCAGCCGGGCCATCGCCGACCAGGCGCGGACGATCCGCATTCCGGTCCATATGGTCGAGACGATCAATAAACTGGCCCGGGTGCAGCGCCGGCTGCTGCAAGAGTACGGCCGGGAGCCCAGTGCCAAAGAGATCGCGGTTGAAATGGAAATGCTGACCGACGAAGATGTGCAAGCCATTGAACAGTCGGCGACTGAGAAGAAAACGCTCGATCCCTCGGTTGAACGTCGCTGGCGGCGGGCCGCTACCAAAGTCCGCCGGATCATGCGCATTGCCCAAGAGCCGATGTCGCTGGAGACACCCATCGGAACGGAAGAGAACAGCTACTTGGGTGACTTTATCGAGGATGAAAGCGTTACCGGCCCGGTTGATGCCGCCTCCAAACAACTGCTCAAAGAACAACTCAACGAAATTTTGTCCCAACTCAGCGACCGGGAACGCAAGGTTTTGGAAATGCGCTTCGGCTTAACCGATGGCCAAGGCCGTACTTTAGAAGAAGTTGGCAGTGAATTTGGCGTCACTCGCGAGCGCATTCGGCAGATCGAAGCTAAGGCGCTGCGCAAACTGCGCCACCCCATTCGTAGCCGCAAACTCCGTGATTATTTGGGCTAAACTTGACGAAGCTTTACAACCGAGTATACTACCCTGTTGTGGTAAATAATCCTCAGTAGCTCAATCGGCAGAGCGGGCGGCTGTTAACCGCTAGGTTGTAGGTTCGAGTCCTACCTGAGGAGCCAAGACCGCCGGTCATTAGATCGGCGGTCTTTTTTATTACCTGGTTTCGCCGGCTGAGTAGCCTCGGTTAAACGCTTGCCTTGGTACCTTTTTGGGGCATCCTCCAGACCATGCTACAATACCCCAAATCACCTTGGACGGAGCAGGGCAGGATGAACCGACAAGAGACTTTAGAATGGATCGACCTAATTCTTGACTCGCTGGATGATCATGAAATGATGGCCATTATTCGCGAGAGCCAGGGCCAGTTCGATGGCGAGTTCTTCGAGACGATCAATAGCGAGATGGAGCGCTATACTGCCGAGAACGACCCCAACACAGCCAATCAGCTTAACCGCATCGCCCGTGCCATTGCTAGCGTGCGCCAGAATCGAGCGGAGAATCTGTAATTACAGGTCGCTGCTCACAGCGGGCCTAACGTCTTCTAGCCATACTATTCCTCATTACGGAACAGTTCATGACCAATACCGTTGCCGAAAACGTCATTCTCGATGGTGAGTTGCTGGGCCAACTACGCGAGGATGTCAAAGATATTTTTCTCGTTCACACCGTCGAAACACCCCGCAACGCCGCCAAAGGCACCATTATCTATGTGGGTGAGTTACTGGTGCAAGACAGCGAAGCGGCCTACGATTTGATCGCCGCCCGCTGGCGCGCCCGCAATTATACGCCGATGTTGCGCCGTCACAAAGGTCAAATCGGCCTGGTGGCTCAACCGGGGATTGTGGTGGCCCGGCCAGCTAATCCCTGGATCAATTTGGGGCTGGCGATTGCCACTATTCTATCGGTTTGGTTTACCGGGGCTGCCGTAGAGTGTCAGTGCTTGCCCCCGGCGACAGTGGCTGACTGGCTGGGTGGTTTGCCCATGATGCTGGCGATGATGGCCATCTTGCTGGCGCATGAGTTTGGTCACTATTTTGCCGCAAAGTACCATAAAGTGGCAGTTACGTTACCCTACTTCATTCCTCTCCCCCTCATTTCACCGGTTGGAACCTTAGGCGCTTTTATTCAACTCCGTTCCCCCTTCAAAACCAAGCGGCAACTTTTTGATATTGGGGTGGCCGGCCCGTTGGGCGGGTTGCTCTTTGCCATTCCCCTCGTGTTTTGGGGCGTGGCCAACTCGCAGATGCAACCGATTACCCGATCAGCGACAAGCGAACCTTCGTCGGTCCTGGAAGGAAATTCGCTCTTTTACCTGGGCGTCAAGTATCTTTTTCACGGTCAGCTCCTACCCAGTTTCGAGGCCTATAACGATCTCCCCTTCTGGGGCGAAGCATCACTCCTGCTGGTAGGCATTTTACCAGAAGGGGGCGGTACGGATATTTTTATTAACATGCTGGCCTTCGCCGCCTGGTTTGGTCTTTTTGTGACGGCTATGAACTTGCTACCGATTGGGCAGTTGGATGGCGGGCACGTCATTTACTGTTTAATTGGTGACAAGGCCCGGTATTTAGGTTTGATCTTGGTCGGGCTGATGTTTGCTGCCGGCCTGCTGTGGGCCGGCTGGCTCATTTGGGCCCTCCTGACATTTTTGGTAATTGGCGTAGGTCACCCCCCCCCACTCAACGATTTACCCTCCCTCGGGCCCGGTAGGACAATTCTGGCCTGGGTCATGATTTTTATTTTTATTATTCTGTTTATGCCCAACCCCCTTCAACCCCTATAAAAAGAAAGGCTCTGGATCAAACCCAGAGCCTTTCTTTTCAACAGCGGAGGAGGGGAGGAGCCAGGGCTCAGGTGACCACAGCCTCTTTTGCCACCCGATACACGCAACTGGCGGCGCCATTGGCGATACAAGCCACCTCCTCTACCCGATGAACTTTTCCGGTAATCCAGGCCATGGCCTCCATCAATACGCCGACAGTAACGTAGCAGCAGGGTTTATCGTGCTCGGGACGCCAGCCACAGGGGCAGTGCTCGACTACAAAATAAAACGCATCTCCCTCCTCGATCACGTGAGTCGGCTGGTTGACCCGCTCGGCAGCGGCTTTAGCCATACGGTCCAAGATAAGCTTCATCCGGGTCTTTTCCGGCAAAGCCTTCAGCGCGATCCCGGCCAGCCCCAAGATCGCGGGCTGATCTCGAAGCCCAAACTGAAAAGTGGCTCGGCCAATCCGGAGCAACATAGCCCGCGCGCCGCGCGGACCATAGAACTCTTCAACGGCCTGCTGCACAGCTCCGTATTGAGCAAAAGTAGCGTCCATCTCCAGATTCTTGGGAGGGAAGTTGTCGATATATTGGCTTAAACCACCGGCGTTAAGTACTGCTTTGGTGCCATTCTCGCCCATAACATCTTGTATAGCATCGAGAAGAACACGTAAGGCGGCATTGGGTAGAGGGCGTTCTTCAGGCATAGACTTTCCTCTAAATTAAGTTTGTTAGTAAAGTTGGGCCATTATACCATACTTCGGGCAGTGAGGTCGAGTCAAAATAGAACAACAAGGCTTTAATCGAAGGGGGAAAGAATGATCCGTCTGCCAACTCTCCAATTTGAGTGTTGGAGGCGGATGAGTACCAATTGAGGGGTCAAGGCAGTCGCTATACTCCCTGGGTCTATCTGGTCCGGCGGCGCCACTCTTCTTTAAGTTGCAGCCTAGAGAGTTCGCCTTGCACATCGAGGAAATCTTGGAGTAGGCGATAGAACTTGGCCGTTTCTTCTAGCATAGGAAAGTGCTTAGACTCAGTCAAGCCAATCCGGTGAATGTTTGACCAGGTTCCGTTCAGCAGATTATGGGAGACGGGGTTAATAAGATCGTCTCGCTCACCATGGACCAGGAGAAGCATAGAGTCAGATGATTGGGCAATCATTTCCAACCGGCTTTGCATATCGATCTGGCTGAATGAATGGATACTTCGATCGACAACGCCATCAGCCGTTTTGTCGGCCTCTTGCTGCACGTCTCGATGCATCTGCCGCCAATAGAGCATCCGGGACATCACCGAGCGGTTGACCATATCGTTGAGCTTACGGGTGATCGCCCCAGGATTCATCGGCAGGCTGACGGCCATCACTTTTTTGGTCCGATCTGGAAAGCGAGCCGCATGCTCTATCGCCACCGCTGCGCCCAAGGCATGCCCGATAATCGGCGCTTCGGTAATGCCCATATTATTGAGAAAATTATTAATAAGCCCGACGTAGTCAGGTATTTCATAACGAGGCTTGGATTTATCTGTGTCACCAAAGCCCCACAAATCCAGGGCGTAAGCCCGATACTTATCTGAAATCGACTCCATGGTGGGCATCCAGTAGCGCCATGATCCAAGCCAGCCATGGAGAAACAAGACCGGCTGACCTCGGCCGAAAGCTTCGTAATGAACTAGTCCACCATCGATTACAACTGCGCTCATGGTTTAACTCTACAATCTACCGTGTTTGACCAAGATTTGATTAACCCGCCGAGCCAATTCATCCGGAGCAAAAGGTTTAAGCAAATACTCAGCCGCCCCGACTTCCAATCCGGTATTGACCTCGGCTTCTTGCCCCTTGGCCGACAGAAAGACAACCGGAATGCGTTGCGTGTCCTCATCGGCCTTAAGTTGTTTGCAGGCTTCATAGCCACTCATCTTGGGCATCCGCACATCCATCAAAATCAAATCGGGATTAATCTCTTTGGCCTTGGTTACAGCCTCCTGACCGTTCGTAACCGGCACAACGTTAAAGCCGTCCAACTCTAGGGTAATCACGATTAAATCCCGAATGTCGCGCTCATCCTCCGCAACCAGGATCAAAGGACCGTCCACCGTTATTAATTCTCCATATGAGCTACGATTGGAATGGTGAAGCTGAAAGTTGAGCCCTGATCAACTTTGCTCTTGACCCAGATCTCGCCACCCAGCATCTCAACGAATGACTTGGTGATCGACAACCCCAACCCCGTGCCATCCACAACTTGCACCTCTGTCCGCTCTGACCGGAAGAAGCGTTCGAACAGAAACTGAAGATCTTGCTCAGGAATACCGATGCCGGAGTCTGTAACATTGACTTGCACAAACTGACTGGCTTCCTTGGCCGTTACGGTAATATTACCGGACTCCGGCGTATACTGCCAAGCGTTGCCGATTAGATTGACCAGAACTTGGGTCAAGCGCGACTTATCCGCATAAATCCGCGGCAACTGGTCCGGCAAGTTTAGCGCCAGATTCATTGATTTCTGGACCATTTGCCCTTCAAAAGAGAGCGCCACTTCCTGGATCAGTTCAATCAAATCCAAAGACTCCAACTTCAACTGGACCTTGCCCGTCTCAATCCGCGATATTTCCAAAATGTCATTGACCAGTTCAGTTAACCGGTTGACGTTAGTTTGAATGACCGAGACAAACCGATGCTGAGTTGGATTTAAATCCCCGATTTTAGGATTCCCAGACAGCAGAAGATCGGTATAGCCTTTTATCGACGTCATCGGCGTCCGCAGTTCATGTGAAACCGAAGAAATGAACTCATCTTTGAGCCGGTCGACCTCCGCTTCTCGAGAAATATCGCGCAAAACGGCCACTGTACTCGGGCTGTCCTGCCCGTCGAGCGTCACCGGCGCCACGGCTACGGTCACAACCTTGGCTCCGGCTCGAACTCGAAACTGCACTGCCGGCTTACCCTGCCCAACTTGCCGCAGCGACTCAACCAGGTGCTCGTATAATTTGCGCACGAGTTCAGCATCCTCCGGCGAGTCGGCACATTCCAGCATCCGGGCCATTGGTTGGTATTCTAATTTGAAAGCATCAATATTTAAAATTTCTTCGGCCTTAGGATTGATCAGGACAAGATTGCGTTGGCTGTCAAGCACCAAGACCCCATCAGCAATGCTCTTGAGAATAGCCTCATTTTTGGCTGCTTCTGCCGCCTGCTGTTGAAACATTACCTGTAGGCGATCAGCCTGCTCGGTGCTGAGGCGGTAGAGTTCGGCATTGTTAACCGCGGTTGCAATCTGAGTTCCGGCGGCGGCGACCAGCCGAAGTTGTTCCTCGGTAAAATAATTTGGCTCGATGTGGAAGAGCAACAGCGCGCCCGCTACATCGTCCCCGGTACTAAGCGGCACAGCAATCGCAGATCGACGCTCAGGCAGCGACTTACCGGGTAGCCAATCCGTATCGTGGTTAAGATCCGGCACCAGGCGGGGCGTGCGCGTCTTCATGACTTTGCCGGCTAGACCATACCCTACTTTGAACCACGTCTGAATGCCCTCGGAGGGCAGCGGCTTGTCTCGCCCCAAAGCCGCTCGGAAGACCAGATAGCCACTCTCCTTATCTAGCAACATAATCGCGCCCTGAGAAATGCCGATGGCGCTATTGATTAAGTTGAGCGCGTTGTTGAGCACTTCCTGCAGATCAAAGCTGCGGGCCAATTGACTGGTCAACTGATAGAGCACGCCCACCCGATCACGCTCTTCCGTCAGATCTTGCAGGGCCTTGGCCAGCTCATCGGTGCGCTGTTCCACCCGCTGTTCCAGACTTTCGGTCAGTTGGTTGAGATTTTGAACCAATTGCGCATTACGGATCGCCACAACAGCCTGGCTAGCCACAAACGATAGCCGCTGGATGTCGCGCTCGCTGTAGCTCCCCATCTCCGTTGAGCCAACAAATATGGCCCCGGCAACCTGTTCAGCGACCTGGATCGGCACCCCCAGCATCGCTTTAAGCCCCAACCGCATGGTCTCCTCTTCGGCCGGTGAAAGGGACCGCAAGTTAATGGTGTCTTTAGCCGGCCGGCTCCAAATTGATTTTTGGAAGGTCAGACTCCACTGGATCAGCTCTCCACTCTTTTTCATTTGGTTGAGAAACTCTAACCACAGCGTTCCCCGTTGTCCCTGACTCTGCTTGATCGGTAGGGTACTAAATTGATCAAGGCCAAACTTATCAGCCAGTTCTGGCGTAGCAGCGATGCTTTCAACCAAGTACTGCTGCTCAACTTGCTCGTCCCAGAAAAGGATCACGCCCACCTGGCTGTTCATTAGCGTTAAAGCATTGCCGATAACCGACTGCATCACCTGGCGTGCTTCCAGCATGCCGCTGATCTCTACGCCTAAATCGTACAGATTCTGCATCTCGGCAGCCCGGGTGCGAGTATCGGCCAGGAGACGAGCCCCTTCAATGGCCACGGCCGCTAAATCGGCCAAGACCTTGACCAGGCTCAAGGTGGTCTGGCTGCGGATCTGCCCCTCGATGGCCAGAATACCGATGACGCCTAGTTCAGTTTTGAGTGGCACATAAGTAACATCTTTGGGAATAGGCAAGCCTAAATCAAGCAGATGATCTTTCTCCGGGCTAGCCTGCCTGGCGATTATATTCTTGGAACTGATAACCGAGGCAAACGGTTCGGACTTAACCGAGGTATTACTGTTATTAAACTCCTCGACCAAAAACTTAGGTACATTTTTGGTGTTTGCCAGTTTGACGGTATCGGTATCCTTATCGACCAGCCAAATAGAACCGTTACGGTGACCGGACAGGTCAAACACGGCGTCCAGGACTAAATTCAAAATGTCATCCAGATTGAGCGCCTCGTTCAACGAGCGGGCAACTTCGGTTAAAGCCTCAAGCTGGCGCACCTGTTGATGAGCTTCGTCAAAGAGTCTGGCATTCTGCAGAGCCACCGCTACCTGATTAGCAAAGGCCTGCACTACTTCCAAATGCTCCTGAGTAAAAAAGTTCGGCAACCGGCTGCCGATGGTAATGACGCCCAACACACTAATCCCGTAGGTTAAGGGCACCCCCAGCCAGCTCTCCACCTCGTTGAAGGGGGGAGGATTAAAGACCTGAGGATATTCGGCCCGGGTATTTCTAAGAATCACCGGCTCCTGGGTTTCGACCACGCGCCGGCTGGGATTGTGTCCCGTCATCGAAAAAGATAAACCCAGCATCTGCTCGCTGTACTCTTGCCAGCCTTGCCCGCCGATAATAACCAGCCGCTGCTCTTCCAGCAGTTCTACCGTTGAGTGGTCGTACTTAACCACTTTACTTAGTTCTTGAAGCACCAGGTTTAGAAGCTGATCGATCTTGAGGGAAGAGCTAATCAACTCAGCTACGCCGCGCAAAGTATCGGCTAAGCGCCGGCGTTCCTGTTCTCGCTCAAAGAGTTGGGCATTCTCAATAGCGGAGGCGGCTTGGTTAGCAAACGTATCTAGCGTTTGCAGCACCACCGGGTTGGGACGCTGGTCACTGGCCGGGTTTTCCACGGTGAGCAAGCCGATGATCTCATCGTTACTGCCGCGCAGGGGCACAAACAACACGTCACCCGGTTGCCAGAGTTCTTCTTTGGGCACGCCGCTCCGCAATATCTGGGGCGCGAACTGGGGCACCAATTGAGCGAAGCTGCGAGTTTTTTCGATGTAGGGAATACTTAATCTGCTGCGCCAAGTATCGATAGCGTCCGCTGGAATAAAGTAGGCGCTGCCCATTTGAAAGGGTGACTGTAAGACAGCCATCAAATCCGTAAGAGCAACAGCTTTATTGGCTTGGCGTAGCGCCTCCATTTCAGCAACAGGAATACCCGCGCCAACTTCGTGGAACAGGCAAGCCGGCTGCCCTTTGACGATGCTAACCAACACGACATCGAACCCTACGGACTCCGCAATCGCAAAGGTAATATCTTCCAACACATCATAGAGAGGACGATTAGAGCGAAAGGCGTTGCTAATTTCGGAAATGCGGGTTAACTGATCGGCTCGGCGGCTGGCCTGTTCCCGTTCAGTTTTTTGCTGCTGGAAGGCATCGGCATTACCAATAGCTACGGCCGCGTGGTTGGCCAGAGCTTCCACATAACGGAGTTGGGCATCATTGAAAAAATTGGGCTGCCGGCTCTCTAAGTCAATGGCGCCAATGGGCTCACCGCCGTAGAGAATCGGTACCACAATTTTGGACTGTACTCCCTGGTTTAAACTATAACCTTCGCTATTGCCTGGGAGGTTAGGTATTAGCGTTGACCTGCCCTCACGCAGCGTAGTTCTCACCACACCTCGTCCCGTAACCAGAGCCTTCAGCGCCTTATTTTCTTCAGAGCGATACCAGCCCTGTTCGCCGTAAGCCAGTAAATTTTCGGCGGCAGCATTGTAAAAATAGACTGTCACGAAATCGGCTTGGGTAACCTGCTGCCCTTCTTCGATGACCGTCTTTAGGATGGTATTGAGGTCGAGCGTGCTGTTTAACTCGCTGCTCACCCGCTGCAAACCGGCTAGCTCGCCAAGGCGCACTTGCAGTTGCTGGTTAACTTCACTCGACTGCCGGGTATTTTCGATAACGATGGCAGTTTGGGTAGCGATCACATCCAGCACAGTCTCTTCTGTGCTGCCAAACGTATTAGGCTCTCTGGAAGCCAGGGCTAACGTTCCCACAAAGCGGTTCTCAATTTTGAGCGGCCCCCCAAGATACGCCCGATAGGGAAAGCTGTCTAAGCCGCCAATCGGAGCCACGTCAGCCACAGTAACGTCGTCTATTCGCAGGACGCTTTGTTGCTGGCCAATCCAGCCCGTAAAGCCTTGCCCTGGCCGGTAGACGTTATGATAGGCTTGAACAGCTTCATCGTCTTCAGGCCAACGCAACAATGGCGTCAAGGTCTGATTTTCTTCATCAAAAAGGCAAATTTCGGCGACATCGAATTTAAACAATGTCCTCAAATGAGGTTGCCCTAGAATGGCTCGACAGGCCGTCCGCATTTCTTCAAACACAGGTAGGAATTCTGTTTGGGGCGGTATAGGGAGTCGGGTATCCCTTTGGGTACTAAGGGAACCACGGCCGTCTTCACCATTGCGATTGCTCTGAGCGGAGTCCTCGGTGCGGGGCGCAAAGGTTGTGGCCGAAGAAGTATCTAACTGGCCGTCAGAATTAATTTGTGCCAACAAAAGACCATGGCGTGGGGTAAAGCGAGAGTCACTCCTCTGGGAAAAAATGCTATCCAGAATGGCTTGATTTTGAGGAAGACAAGAAGATCGGGCAAACGCGGGGATAATGGAAAGCTGCGGTAAAAACCTAAGGGCTAAGCCCCAGATTAGGGCACCAGTTAGCAGGTTAATGAGCCACGGATTAAAGGTTAAATCAACATGAGCACCAAGAGACCATAGCGACCATGCTTGAGCTAGGCTAATCAGCAGCAATATCAGCGCCACAACAATGCTTTTTTTCAAGAGCCTCACCTGAGGCAGGGTCTTGTTGCTCATTCTTATACCAACGTGTACGACTCATTAACTTGATAAGGTCCAAAAAACGAGCGCTACATGGCGGTCAAACAAACAAGCCCGTAAAGATCACGCTGGACAGCCACGGTTTTGGCGGCGATGGTCAGCAGCATCCTCGGTAATCTGCAAAATATCGGTAAATGGTCCATCTTCACTGGAAACTACCCCGACGATGAGCTTCATGAAATCGGCTTGTTGGGCCTTACCATCAATATCGGTATATTCCAGGTAACCTTTATCCCGGTCTCGAAAATCATAGAAAGTTATACTCTCTTCATTAAATCGTCCCATAACGCCGTTGCAAATAGCCGGGGCAGCTTTGGCTGTAGTAATGATGATAAAATCATTATCCGACGCCTGGCCAATAAAGTCGTTCATCGTGCCATGGGTTTCTATCGCTTCGCGCATAATATCGGCCAGAAAAACGAGGACTTCATTGACGTGAATTGGACCTTTAGCCTCACGAAAAGCGTTAATGTTCCTAATACCAAAGTAAAGCAGTCGCCACGGGACCGAAGCGTCTTTTATTCGCTTCAACTGCTCTTCAATCAGCTTACCAGCCGGCAAGTTAGTAACTGGATGAGTCAAGGCTGTTTGCAGCGACCGTCGAATAGCACCTTCAACTCTTAGCTTTAATTCCTCAATATCAAACGGTTTGGTAATATAATCATCCGCCCCCAATTCGAGGCCGGCAATTTTGTCACTTCGCTCATCCTTTTGGGTCAAAAAGATGATAGGTACATAGCTGGTCCGTGTGTTGCTGCGCAGGCTACGACACACTTCGTAGCCGTCAATATCAGGCAGTTGAATATCCAGCACCACTACATTCGGCAATTTCTTGCGGCAAATTTCAAGCGCCTCGCTGCCTCGTACAGCTACTAACACTTCGTAGCCTTGCGAGTCAAAGTAAATGCGCAGCATTTTTGAGATGTCGGGATCATCCTCTACTACTAGAATTCGACCTTTAGCCATGTTGACCTCTTTTCCTTAGCGTTACGGATTGGCCCAATTCAATCGAGCCTGCTTTCGATGAACGCGCTCTTTAATCTCAGTAATACTTTCGTCGGTGATGGCTCGCTCAAAGCTGCGAAAACCACTAACACTGAAGCCGTGCCGGCTGGCCATCTCGGCCATGGTTTGCACTTGGGTTAAAGAAATGTTTTTACCCAGGGTGAAACTCTCCTTACGCCCCTCTAGTGCCAGAGTGATAGTTTCGGCCATACAAGCAAAGGCCATACCCGACGGAAAGCCAAAATTAAAATTAAAGTTAACAGGTCCCGGGACTTTAACCATACCGCCCTCGATGACCAGGACATCATCTCGCTGCTCTACAACTTGACGAGATACGTCACGGGGACGGGCCACGTCGCAAACAACGCTACCACTTTTCAGGTGGCCTGGTTCGATAACGGTTTCGATAGCGTTAGTTACGGTCAAGACCATATCGGCCTGCTGGAGGGCCCTCATGTCCGTGCTAAGTTGGACATTAGGCTGTCCTTGAACTTCAACCAACAATTTGATCTGCTCTAGGGCCCGCCTATCCCGGCCAACAAGAATCATTCGCTCCACCTGTCGAGCTAGCAGTTGCGCGCAGACTCGCCCGATTGAGCCGGTAGCCCCAACAACGGCAGCAGTAGCTGCTTCTGGACTGATCCCCATCTGCTGCGCAGCTTTGAGAGTACCCTCGACGGCAGTCGCCACCGTGTAGCTGTCACCGGTGGTCACGGGAATAGCCAAATGTTTGGCAACGGTTTGGCCGCCATCTCCCACTACGGCGGTAAAACCGCCCAAACCTAACACCTGCGCGCCTAGTTTTTGGGCTAGTTTGCCGGCGGCAATCACCTTTTTATAGACTTTTTCGGGCGGCATTGTCACCATCTGAAGCGGGCTTAGCGGACAAGCGATAAACCAACCTTTGACTTCTTTGCCAGTCGCCTGTGAGATGATGCCTGTAATTTCAGAAATGTAGACAGGGGGAAAGTACTGCGAAAAAAAGTGGATCGCCGGTTCCGGCAGGAGTTTGCCTAATAAAGGAAATTTACGCTGGACATCCTGCTTTAGATTGACCGGGTGGATAATAAACGCAAAGCTATCCATGACGTGACTGAGCCTCTTGAATCCTGTTTCAGATTGCACTGGCTTCTAGTGCGTTTGTTCTTTAAGTTTTTCCGCGGCAATAGCGTCATCTAAAAGCAAATAATTATCGTGATACTTAGGTTTGTGATTGCTACCGGGGTGTTTGAGGTGATCACTTTCCTCATAACTGACATTCTTACTAATTATAGTTCGTTCCGCTTTGGCCGCCAACACCACATCGGAGTCGATTGTCCGAGCCGGATAGATGATATGCCCGGAGCCAATCCGGCAGTTGTGCCCGACACAACTGCCTAACACAGGTAACCGGACCGAACGTAACTCGCCCTTGTGCATAACCTTGATATCTTTGGCCAACAAATTAAAGTCGGTAAAGGTATTCCCCGCCCCAATAAAGGTATCCCGCCCCACTATACAAGCCTGCAAACAAGTATTCTGGGCCACCATTGAGTTTTCCATCAAAGTTGTTAAAAACAACGCCGCCCGGAAAGGAACATAACAGCCATCACCGACCACGCTGACCATCAATTGGGCACCCTGCATCACATTAACGTTATTACCGATATAACTGGCGTTGATCACGACTCCAGGGCCGATAGTTACATTATTGCCGATGATTGTTGGTCCCTGGATTATAGCCGCCGGATCAATCTGGGTGTTGTGCCCCACAATTACCAACGCTGATGACGACAGGAACTGCTTTCGTTCCAGTAATGAACGCCATAGGACCTTCAGCATAAATAGCTTATCCATATCCAGCGAATTTTCAATCCGGGCCCCGTACGAAAACATTCCAAACGGACAGTTAGCAATGAAGATATGTACCCAGTTCTCGATGGATAAAAAGGCGCGTAGTGGCACTTGATACACCAACTCACCGCGCTCATTAGCCATATAGGTCGGTACGCGGTAATAACCGATCTCTTGAGGTTGAGTGTCAACCACTATTGGCTGAGGCTCGATCTGGCCAATCTGATGACCGTCCGGGTAGTAAAACAAGTCGGCCACATATACCTCACCCGCTAACCGAATACCATCCGCCAGGGGTAGGGCGTGGGTGACTATTGCTTTATCATCTACAGAAAAGGCAATCTGGACCGGTTTACCAGACTTTCGCGCCAATGAAATAAACTCTTTGAACAGATATTGATCAAAAAAGAGATTATCGCGATAAACGACGACTTCGCCAGACTTGATTTCCTCGGGGGCATAAGCAGCGCTGCGTAGAGAACTGGTTTCGAACTCTTTCTTACAGTACGGACTAAGAATATCCCGATGATAAAGCCAGAGCGGCTTATTCATTACCCGTAAATCGCGCGCTGGTTCTTTAAAGGGCGAAATTTCAGTTAGATCGCGAATAATTACTTTATTCATGACGCCCCATTTGAAGACTCAAACTTGAAGGAAAGAAAATCAGCAAGCTGTTCATTGAAAGTTTGGGGTTCATCTAACATTGGGAAGTGCCTGGAACCGGTCATCATTTTGATGCGTGAAACCGGGGCGTTATTTGAAATCACGTTAGCTTGCGTGGGAGCAACCACATTATCGCCTACCCCATAGATCCCCATGACGGGGGTCGTGATTCCAGGCAGTTGAGGTCTAAGATCGGTATGATGCAGTGAACCGATACTTGTGAAGAACGCTTCCAGAGTAGTTCTGGATAAATCGCGGGTAATCATTTTATACCAAACGGGCCAATCATTAACGACAAGAGGAGAAAAAGCTCTAATGCCATACTGAAGAAGAGTCGGCATACGCCAGACCAGTCGAGCAATCCACGGCTCACCCGCCAGCCGCAGGAAGATATTGAGTGAACGACCGTTGATTGGAGAACCAACGACTATCACTCGTTTGGTTCGCTTGGGTTTGGTTAGGGCCATCAGAATAGCGACCGTCCCTCCCATTGAGTGCCCCACAATTGGCGCTGACTCAATACCGAGACGATCCATAAACTGGTCAACTAGGTCAACAAAATCTACTACTTGGTAACTCCTTCGGGTCTTGCCAGACTCGCCAAATCCCCAAAAGTCCAGAGCATAGCAGCGATAACCTTTACCCAAAGCCTCCATGGTATTTAGCCAGTAATCCCAAGAGCCTAACCAACCGTGCAACAGAATAACAGGCTGTCCACGACCATAGGCCTCATAATGTACGATCCCTTGGTCCGTAACAATTGAACTCACTAGATTGGCCTCGTTGTTAAAGAGCGTTCTAACGGTTTCTTGTAGGATGGTCTAAGAGTTAGCTTTACTTCCAACGAAGCTAATCTTGTGCCATACTCGAAAGTCAACCTTGAAGGCTAACTTCTCAAAAGACATGAGAACAAGCTGATGTGCTCACCCTTGCTACATCACTCATCCGACTGCATATTTTCGAGAATAGAATAGAGCAGTTCTAGCAAGACATTCTTGACAGTTTCTTTATCACGGGCCACACAGCCCAAAACTTTCACATTTTTATCAATCTTAAGGGCAATGCGCACGTCTTCTGGCGACCAAGCGTCCGGCAAATCCTGCTTATTGGCGGCAATAACATACGGCGTGTTAGCATAACTGGAAAACACTTCTAAAATATGGCGGGCTTCACGGAAAGTTTCGGGCCTGACGCTATCCACCAAAACCACGAATCCTAGCATTCCTTCAGATAAAATTTCCCACATGAAGTCAAAACGCCGTTGACCAGGCGTGCCAAACAGATACAACACCAGGTCATCATCAACTGTGATACGTCCGAAGTCCATAGCAACGGTAGTGTCTTCTTTTACGCGCTCAGCATCACTGGAAATTTTTCGCTCAGTGGCGACAACGTCAATTTCACTGACACTTTGGATGAACTCAGTTTTTCCAGCACTAAAAGGTCCAGTGATGACCATCTTAACGGTTTGCATCGGATTGACTTACCTCGGAAACTTCGTTGATTATCTAATGACTTTTACTCTTGTCTCTGGTAGTAGAAAAATCTAAAATTCGGTCTCTTGTTTAACAAAGCAAATGACGCCTAGATTCGTTTAATTCGGTCAATCAGTTTAGTAACTACACTGCGCTTCTCTGCCGGGGATTGGGCGGCCGACTTTTTTACCCGGCGTGACAGAATTGGCTTCGGTTGGCGGGACTGCAACCCTTCGGGGCGAATGAGCTCCACAATCCCCGCCTGTAACATTCCGTATACAATCTTGCGCACTTGAAACTCATCCATGTTGTTATTCTGCGCAATTTGCTTGACCGAATTCCGGGGATGAATATGAGAGATAACCCGCCAATCATCCTGCGTCAACTTAACATCACGCAGGGGTTTATCGGTAATTTTTAGGGCAATTGTGGCTAGGTCTGGTAACTCATCCTGCAATCGATCGGCTTCTTGAATGCGGCGGCTACCTTCTAGAATAACATTATCAAGGTTAAGTGGAACGGTGATTCGATCTTTGTTGGGTAAGACATCTTGCTCAAATAAGAAAGTACCATCGTTCCAACTGAATAGATCATAAACAATATTAAGCATGTAATCCTTGACGCCCTGGACAATATCGTTCCGCGATACTAATCTAGACTCCATCAAGTACTTGCCCATCACCCGATCGGAGGAACCGTTATAGCGAACCTTGATCGCTTCCATTTGTTCCCTTGTCAACTTGCCAACTTTGAAAAGCATCGCCGCGAGGTGTCCTTCATCGGCATCATTGGTAGCGTGGATTAAGCGACCGTCCTTAAAATGCAGCATTGCGCTTTGGGTCTGACCATTGAGGCTTAGCTTTCCCGTTTTACGAGCCATGTTGACCAGGTTAAGAAGTTGAGTTGTGCTGAAGTCTTGCAGCCTACCTTTTAATGCCATTACGACTCACTATCACCCCAACGATAAGGTTGAATGATTGAGGATAGCCTATTATACCTGCCTACCAAACTAGAGTCAACCTAATACGCGTTAAGCCTTAACAGTCTAAAAACTACTTTTTCGGCCTAAAATGGTGGTTTACACTCAGTTTTGTTAAGAGCTACCCTTCCAAAACTATAGCATACGTTAAAATAGAATCCAATAGAGCTAGAGTCCCAACTCATTGGGGCCCTTTTCGCAAAATACAATTCCAGAAACACTAGAGAAGTCAGGCTGCCATTGAGGTCTATTGGTATGAACTTGGCAAGTATCGCAATTCTAGCTATTATTAACCCGACCTAAGTTTATCCAAAACTCTATGCTCAGTCGCTGACACATACTCAATTGGAGACACAACCTGTCTGGATCGATACAATTAATAAACTCAATCAGTTGCTAACGCAGCTAATGCAGCAGCCGGCAGTTGCTGTTGATACGGAAAGCGATAGCCTGTACAGTTATTTTGAAAAAGTCTGTCTGATTCAACTATCAACAACCGATCAGGACTACTTAATTGATCCGTTGGTCGTCGATGTGTCCAGTTTAGCGCCTTTATTTGCCAGCCAGACTATTCAAAAAGTATTCCACGCCGCTGAGTACGATTTCTTGAGTCTCAAGCGAGACTACGGCTTCGCTTTCCATAACTTGTTTGATACGATGCTGGCAGCCCGCATATTAGGCTGGTCACAGTACGGTTTAGGCACGCTGTTAAAGCAACATTTTGGAGTTAAGCTTGACAAGCGCTTTCAGCGGTATAATTGGAGTCAGCGCCCGCTGAGTCCTGAAGCCCTGCAATATGCCCGACAAGATACTCACTATTTGTTGAAATTGCGCGACATTCAGCTAGAAGAATTGCGCCGCAGCCAACGCCTGCGTGAAGCGGAAGAGGCCTTTGAGCGGCTCACCCACGTGGAGCCGACGCTTAAAGAATTCGATCCTGAAGATTTTTGGCGGGTCAAAAATGCTCGTAGCCTAGAGTCGAGACAGCAGGCTGTTCTACGAGAGCTCTTTATCGTCCGCGATACCATTGCCCGTCGTATCGACCGTCCACCATTTAAAGTAATGAATGATAGTGTTCTGGTGACCCTAGCCAAAGCGCAACCGCACAATGAGGCCACCCTAAAGGGAGTGAAAGGGGTAGGGGCTAACCTAGTCCGCCATAATCATGCTGAGATTCTGGCTGCTATTCAGCGGGGAAAGTCGCTTCCCCCGCCTCCTCCGCCGACTAACCACCATCTTCGGCCTGATGACCGCATTTTGCATCGCTATGAAGAACTCCGACAATGGCGTAACAGCCTGGCCGCCAAACGTGGGGTTGAACCGGACGTCATTATGAACAACCAAACGCTCATGAACATCGCCCACCGAAACCCGCGTTCGATGAAGACCTTAACGCGTATTGGTGTCCTGGGTGACTGGCAGCGTGAAACCTACGGCGAAGAGTTGCTCGAAATCCTCAAAGAAACTGAAGCTTGAGCAGGGGCAACAAGTCGCCTAATCGATTGATTTTAAGGACTCCCTTAGGGTTAGCGGACTGCGTCTTGACATCAACCAGAATGGGTGTCATTCCAGCCGCCTGGCTGCCCTCGACATCCGTGACCAAATTATCACCAATATAGAGAGTTTCTTGAGGCAAAGCGCCTCCCGCTAGTTTAAGAGTCTCGATAAAGACGCGGGGGTCAGGCTTATGATAGCCGACTTCTTCCGAGACCAGAGTAAAATCCACATAAGCTGCTAAATTATACCGCTCGATCTTCTTGCGCTGAAGGCCGATATAGCCATTGGTCAAGATGCCGGTTTTATACTTTCGGCGCACTGCGTTGAGTACTGTAAAGGTATCTTCAAAAGGAACAGCCTCTTCCAGGACAATCTCGGTCCAATAGTTCAGCATCGATTCGGCCAGCGAGGGATTGAGGCCCAAAGTTCGCAAGGTATTGACGTAGGCGTACTTCGCTGCTACTTCACCGGGTAGGACACGATCAACCATCATGTGCCACATATCGTGACTTTTCAACCAATAGCAGTCAAAAAACTGATCTTGAGTAACCGGGGCAAGGTGGTCGGCAAATTTGCCAAAGAGAGCTTCGCAAATCTTCTCAAGCTGCCACGTATGTTCGATCAGGGTACCATCCATGTCAAAGATAATGGTAGTGATGTGGCTGAAGTTCGGTTGTTCGTTAGCCAATTGGCACTCCTTTAAATTCGTGGTAGTTTAAGGCTACGGTACCGCTTCGGCCAGAGCCATGGTCATAGCCAGATAGGCCACGACGGCTTCGTCCATTTGAGCCAGGCTAATGCGCTCTTGATTGGTGTGAGCCAGCCGGTCGTTGCCGGGACCAAAGCCAATCGTAGGAATACCGGCCTTAACTAGGTTGCCGCCGTCGGTGGCAAAGCGCCAAACATCGATCTCGACCTCACGCTCCAGCGCCTCAACTAAAGCTCGATGCGAAGCGACGACGAAGGGATGGTCTTCGGCCAAGAGATACGAGGGGAAGATCATCGGCATTTCTTGAGTGAAATTAGTGTAGGTAGTCCAGCTTTGACTAGGAATCTCGACTGTAGCTTCAACCGGGTCAGCCAATTCATTTAATGTCTTGGTCAGGAGGGCTTGTGTTTTGGCTAGGATATCGGCCGGCGACTCACTGGCTATATTACGCCAGTCCAGCGTAAGTTCAATGCGACCCGGAATAACATTGCGGCTGAGTTGGTCGGTGGTTAACATGGTTGGCACTACGGAGGAGAGACCCAAGCTGGGGTCGTAACCAAGGTCCAAACCAGGTAAAGCCAAAATAAACTGAGCGGCCGCAAAGTGAGGATTAATGCCTAAATCCGGTACACTGGCGTGAGCAGACTTACCATTGAAAGTTACCCATAGTTCGACCCGGCCTCGATGACCACGGCGCAAAGTATTGTTGCTCGGTTCGCCACAGATAGCGGCTTGGGCCTTAAGGGACTGGGCCAGATGAACAGTGCCTAAGCCACCAACCTCTTCCATAACCGGCACCGTCATATAGATATCGCCTTTTGGTTGCAGATTGAGCTGTTTGAACAGGCTGGTCGCGTAAATCATGCAGGCCATCGGCCCTTTCATATCGACCGAAGCCCGCCCCCACAGTTCGCCTTCAACAATTTGAGCGCTAAACGGTGGGTAGGGCCAGCCTTCCACCGGGCCGGGGTCGACGTGATCCATGTGACCATTGAGGAGCACCACCGGTCCATCACCGCCCTTGATTTTGCCGATGACATTGCCAACTTCATCGGTATAGACTTCATCGTAGCCAAGATCGTGCAGTTCCCGGCTAATGATCGCCGCCACGTCACCTTCGTGACCGGGCAAACTGGGCGTGGCCACAATACGCTGAGTAAAGTCAATCATACGAGCCCGGTTTAACTGAGCGGCAGTCTGTATACGCTCAAGTAATGGTATCATTGTTTATCTTCCCCTGAAGATTTTGAATAATTATAAGAAAAAAGCAGCGTTACCAAAAGTGGAAACACTGCTTACTCTCAATCAGATGATCAAAAAGAGGTAGGGCTAGGCTCGGACCGGCTGGCTCAGGGCCTGCCATAATTCTTCGGAGCTGGTAAATGCACTACTCTGCGGCATGACGGAGACAGTTACACCCATAAAAGGGACTTTGACCTGCTCCCCGTTGTCATCACCGCGTCTGACAAAACCGGCCTCTCGATCGTGGATTGGATAGAAATAAGTCATAGCCTGGTTAAGGCGGTCAGTAATATGACGGCGTAAGGCTTCGGCTTTGCTGGGGACGGTGATAATCAAGAAATAGTTTTCGGTCGGCTGACCAATAAAGTCATCGATACTGCCAAGTTCATCGACTGCGCTGGTTAGAGTTAAAGCTATGGCCCGCAGCACGTCATCACGGGCGACAAAGCCGTAGATTTCATTAAACTTGTCCAGACCGCTAATATGGATACCAAGCACGGCCCAACCATCGCGCTCCATCATCCATCCCAGGCGATCAAGCGACGTCTTTTCTCCGGGGAGACCGGTGACCGGATTGTTCTGACTCCCGGCTCGGCGAAGAGCGTTCCGGACCCGCAGGCGTAGCTCCTGTACGTCAAACGGTTTAGTGATATAGTCAATGGCGCCAAGTTTAAGTCCGGCAATTCGATCATCACGCTCGCGTCGCTCGGTCACAAAAATAACAGGCAACCGACTGGTACGGACATCGCTTTGCAAGACCTGACCAACTTCAAATCCATCGATATCAGGCAGACGAACATCCAGTAGAATAAGGTTAGGGGACTCTGATTGGCATTTGGTCAGGGCTTCGTGGCCGGTTCCAGCAGTTACTACAGTATACCCCTGCGCTTCAAAATAGACACGCAGCATATCTGAGGTATCTGGATCATCTTCAACAATTAAGAGGGTATGTTTCATAAGCAGTTTTACAGAAAGAACAATTTTGATGTGACAGCTACTGAACAGCCCCACCTTTTTAAACAGGAAGTTTAAAAAAATCAAGTTAAGTATACTGCAAGGCTTGGAGAAATGTCAACAGTGTTTAGCCAGCAAGCGTCGTTGGCTACTGAGAGCAACAGCTCTGCCCTTTGTGACAAACCGCAGAGGCCACTATCGGGCACTGCTGCGGTTTGGAATAACAGAATCAATTCAGCAATATTTAGGCTGGCGCACCAGAAAAGAGAGTCTCGAACTGTTTGGCATCGAGGGTTTCTTCCTTTAGCAGACGGGCGGCAATTTCCTCAAGCTTAGTTTTGTTTTCTTTAAGGAGTAAAACTGCCCGTTTATGAGCCTCTTCCACAATGCGGCGGACTTCATGGTCAATCTGGCGGGCAATTTCTTCGCTATAGTTGCGCTGCTCACCGATCTCTTTCCCTAAAAAGACGAGCTCATCCTTTTCGCCAAACATCAGTGGTCCTAGCTTTTTGCTCATGCCGTACTGAGTCACCATCGTTCGCGCCAATTTCGTCGCCTTGCTGAGATCATCGCTAGCTCCGGTCGTAATTTCGTTGAAAACTACTTCCTCAGCAGCCCGCCCGCCCAAGATCATCGCCAGTTCTGCTTCGTACTTGATTTGGTTGCCCAAGTATCGATCTTCATCCGGCAGTGAGATGACGTAGCCTCCGGCCATCCCTCGAGCCACAATACTGACTTTGTGAACGGGGTTACACTCGGGAATGAGCCGACCGACCAAAGCATGACCAGCCTCGTGGAAAGCGATAATCTTTCGTTCGGCCTCGGGTACAATTCGGCTACGCCGCTCTGGCCCGGCAATTACTTTTTCGATGGCTTGCTGCATATCTTCCATCGTAATCTGTTTAGCACTACGCCGGGCGGCCAGAATGGCGGCTTCATTGACCATATTCTCAATATCTGCCCCGACAAAGCCGGGGGTTTGCTTGGCAATAATACCTAGATTGACATCTTCGGCTATGGGCTTGCCTTTAACATGAATGCCTAAAATCTGCTCTCGACCACGACGATCCGGACGATCCAAGATAACGCGGCGGTCAAAACGACCGGGCCGTAGCAAGGCCGGATCCAAAATATCGGGCCGGTTTGTGGCAGCGACCACGATGACATTGGTATCGGTATCAAAGCCATCCATCTCAACCAGAATTTGGTTAAGCGTTTGCTCCCGCTCGTCATGGCTGCCCCCTAACCCAGCACCTCGATGGCGTCCCACCGCATCGATTTCGTCCATAAAGATAATGCATGGACTGTTGCGCTTAGCCTGGTCAAACAGGTCACGCACCCGACTGGCGCCCACCCCCACAAACATCTCCACAAATTCAGAGCCGGAAATGCTAAAGAAAGGGACTCCCGCTTCGCCGGCGATAGCTTTAGCGGTCAAGGTTTTGCCGCAGCCGGGCGGTCCAACCATTAAAACCCCTTTGGGAATACGGGCCCCTAAGGAGATAAACTTTTCCGGCTCGCGCAAAAACTCAACAATCTCCGCCAGTTCCTGCTTGGCCTCTTCGGCGCCAGCCACATCTTGAAAGGTAACCGTCGGTTTATCGCCGGCAAACATTCGAGCTCGACTTTTACCAAAACTGAGCGCTTGATTACCGGCCCCTTGCGCTTGACGCAGGATAAAGAAGAAGAAACCGCCAATAAGAATTAAAGGTAGCAACGTGCCTAAAACGGTTAACCAACTATCCCAGCCACTGCCGGGCGCCACCGAAACTCTAATGTCTCGCAGTTGCTGTTGATCTACGCCTAAAATTCGCAGCGTTTCAAAAATATCTGCGCCGGGCTCTTTATTAGAGGCCAACTGTTGGCCATCGGAGAGTTCAACCGTTAACTCATTTTGATCAACCAGAATCGACTTCACCTCGCCTTGACTGGCTCGCCTGGCGATTACAGAGATGTCAACCACGTCCGGAGAATCGGCCCTGAGGACGAATACACCGTATAAAAAGGCAAACACGACCAAAATGAGCACGATATACAGAGCTCGAGACCATTTCATAAGACTAATTTCCTTCGCACCGGGTAAGTTTTTTCAAAATACATAAGAAGCAAATCCAAATATACCACGCGGGATAGGGGGAGTCAAACCCCTTACTAAAGCACTTGCGCGTTGTTCTTTAAACGTGGTAGAATTATCGTCTTGTGTAAACGGATCAAGGAACAGATAAACTGAGATGATGATAAAGGAAAAGAAACAAACTTCTCGTACATTAGCTGACTACGCGGGCATTGCCGCCCGTGGTTTTGCAATGGGCGCAGCCGATGTGGTTCCGGGAGTGTCGGGTGGCACTATGGCCTTCATCTTGGGCATCTACGAAGAGTTAATCGAGTCGCTGCGACAGCCCCTTAGCCTAAAGATAATCAGGCTGGCTTTAAACTTCAAAATCAAGGAAGTCCTGCAAGCGGTTAACTGGCAATTTTTGGGATCGCTGGGGATTGGGATCCTAGCCGCCATTTTTACTTTAGCCAGCTTTTTAGAGTCAGCACTGGTGAACTATCCGGCCTTGGTTTGGTCGTTCTTTTTCGGGCTGGTCGTGGCTTCAATTTTTACGGTGATCAAACGGGTCAAGCGGTGGGGGTTACTCACTTATGCTGCCGCTATTGTCGGGACTATCGCCGCTTATATCACCGTCGGTCTGGTGCCAATCCAAACACCAGAGGATGCCTGGTTTATCTTTCTGAGCGGCTTTATTGCAATTTGCGCTATGATTTTACCGGGGATTTCCGGCTCATTTATCCTCGTTTTGCTGGGCAAGTATCAGTACATTCTATCGGCCGTTACCAACCGGGATTTTCTGACCTTAATCATCTTTTCCTTGGGTTGTGGCATTGGCCTGGTAACCTTTGCTCAAGTCCTGGGTTGGTTATTCAAACGCTATCACGATGTCACAGTGGCGGTTCTCATTGGCTTGATGGTGGGCTCGCTAAGGAAGATATGGCCGTGGAAGGAAACCCTAAGCACTATTCTCGACCGGCATGGGGCAGAAATCCCGGTGGAGCAGGTTAACATTTTGCCCCCTGTTTTCGACGCGCAAGTGGCTATCGCCCTGGTGTTAGCCCTGGTTGGTTTTGCTGTTGTTTTCCTGCTTGACACCATTGCCTCACGGCGAGAACCGGCTCCGGCGTAACTTTAACCAAAAGAACAAAATTTTTGCTACTCAGGCGGAAACATCGGCTTGGGATGAGACGATTGTGGCCCCAAGGCTTGCTCCGCACCGTACGAAGACGAAAGCGCGGTCTGACCGGCAGGTGGTTGAGATTGCGGACGCTGGCGTGGCTGGGTAGTGATAATTTGTGTCCCCCCGCGGCCAAATAGAGCTCCTAAACAACCCGGCTTTGTCTCAACCGCCTTGATCACCGGCGCCTCCACCGAGCGAGCGGTGGTCATTGCTTCAGCGGCAAGCTGGTTGGTGGCAGATAACTTGGCGTCGAACTCCTTGCGGAGGGCTTCCAGCCGCCAATCTTCTTCCTGACGATTTTGAGCTATTTGCCGCTCGACATCCAGAATCCGTTCCCGCAGGCGATTATTCTCTTCCTTTAAATTAAAGTTGTCTTGCAGCAAAACGCCCAATAGTTCCCGGTTAGCCGCCTGGCTATTGAGGATACTCTTTTGCGTATCTGATAGGGAAGAAAGGGTATTTCTAAGGAAAGCTACGCCCGGGGACTCTGAGTCGGCGGCGATAACAGCCATAGTTTCCCCGGGAGAAGCCGGTGTTTCATCATCGTCATCATCGTCTTCCTTAAATCGATGCACGATTTGGGGCTCGGGTCTGCTGCCCGAACTGACGCTGGCGGCGCCCAAGATAGGTGGCTCATTTTCCGTTTCTGAAGGATTTGCTTGAGTCAGCCCCTCTTTATCCGCCGATGCGCCATTGGCTGACTGTTTGTCCGCCGGAATGGCGTGCGGCGGGCTAATCTCATCCGGCTCACGTGATACTACATCACGATTAGGCAAATCGAGCCGGACCTGCTCGTAAGTTAGGCCGCTATTCATCAAGGCTTTGATCTGCATTAACATCGCGACATCGCTGTCGGTATAGCGCCGGTGGCTCCGGCTCTTGCTAGAGCCTGCCTCTACCGAGAGGTAGTCGCTGAATTCGTCTGACCAGCGGCGTAAAGAAGCAGGTGAAACATCCAAGGCTTTGGCCACCGCTTGGGGAGACTGGGTTGATGATTGCTGTGCCATAAGACCACCTTCTACTTATTAGTCTTTGTCGATGCGGCGATAGGAACTCTCAATGGTTTCGTTATCGTTAAAGAAATCGGCCCCGTACTCAAGCTGCTTAGCATAATAATCGACCAACTCCGGCGGGCAAAGCTTTACAAACAGGGTCATCCCCAGCAGAATAACCCCAAAATCATCTAGCTGGCCCAGTCCCAATAAAACATCCGGGACAAAGTCTATCGGTGAGATAAGATAGAGCAAAGACAACGGAATAACCGACTTAATCATCAATGAGACGCGATTATCTCTTAAGAGCAGCCAAACCAACTTCACCTGTTTAAAAAGACCGCTTAGGAATGACAGTTGCGTTTGTCTATTTGTGCCAACCGACTGTTTTTGCTTCATAAAAAATACCTCCTCGGTACGTTTCCATCCAAATTACCACCATCTTACCACAACTTTATTGGACAAACGTTGGAAATTATAGCTGCTACTCATGATTCAAGCAATTGATTCGCTCAGAAGCCGGGTTAGAGTTGCTAGCGATTATCTGAGCGAAATTTACCCTGTTCGCCCATGCTTGAGCGAATTTCATTATCCATATCATACGCTCGTCACCGTGGAATCCTTGATTGCTTCCGACGAAATAGTATAATGCAAATATGAAGTTGCTACACCACGCCCTTGTCGACTATGAGTTGCCGCTGCTCAAAGCGATTGCGGCCCGCCGGGCTATGCGGCTTGAGACTTTGGATCAACGTGAGGCTGTCGAGCAACTGACGGAGGTTCTACTTTCCCCGGTGGCGACTGCCATTACGGTGGATGATCTCAGTCCGGCCGAGCGTAACGCCCTCGACTTCCTGATCAGGCATGAGGGCCAAGTGGAAGGCGCGCGCTTTAGCCGGGAATTTGGTGAAATTCGGTCGATGGGACCGGGCCGACTTGACCGGGAGCGCCCCTGGGAAAGTCCGGTTAGTCCCGCCGAAGGGCTGTGGTACCGCGGCCTTCTCTTTAAAACCTTCCAGGTCGGTCAGCAGGGTAGCCGGGAATGGGTTTACATTCCTAAAGATCTTCTCTCTCTGCTGCAGCCCGACAGATCCCATCAACCTGCCACCGCCGTTGGTCTCGACCAGTTCATTGCCGACGAGCCGGATATCATTCTCCCGAGCGACTCTTACTTGCCCGAAAATGTCTTTCGACTCCTCGTCCACCTGCAGACCACCTCGGTACGAGTGCAAAATCAAGGGCAGTTACTGCCTAAGGATAAAGTGTTGCTGCAAGAGCTTCTCCTGCCACCTCTCAATTCCAATGACATGCCGGCCGATCAACTCTCGTTTCTGCTGCATCTCAGCCAGCGAGCCAATCTGCTAACCGTGACTCACAGCCGGCTTCGCCCGAACCGTGACCCGGTCAAAGTCTGGCTGCAAAGTAGTCGAGCGCAGCAGATTTACCAACTTCAGCACATCTGGCGCACCGATCACACCTGGAATGATCTGTGGCATGTTCCGACTCTGGTTCCGCAAGCCACAGGCTGGGAAAATAGCCCAATGCTGGCCCGGGCCAAAATCCTTGATTTTCTGACTCAGAGCGGTGTCACCGCGGGCTCCTGGTTATCCGTTGAAGCATTTATCGCCGCGGTCAAGCAGTCGATCCCCGATTTTCAACGTCCCGGCGGCGACTACGAGAGCTGGTACATCCAAGATCGTCAGGGGAATTTCTTGATGGGCTTTGAGCATTGGGAGCAAGTCGAAGGGGCACTAATTCGGTACCTGCTGACGACCATTTTGCCCACGCTCGGTGTGGTTGATCTCGGCTTGAACGCCGGCAGCCAGCAAATTGAACGGGTCCGCTTAACCGTGTTTGGACAGTCATTTCTGGCGGGCCAGCCGGCCCAGTTGCCACCTCCATCCCGCTCGCAGCACTTTCGGGTGCAAGAGTTTCAAATTCGAGTCCCGGCTCGGGCCAACTTATACGACCGCTTTCAGCTCGCTCGTTTTGCCCAACTAGAAGACTTTGAGCAGGAGCAGGCTCGCTATCGTGTCACCCAGGCGAGTGTCCAGCGGGCCTTACGCAACGGCGTCACCCCCGACCAGATCACGGCCTTCCTCGCTCGAGTCACAAACAACCAAGCTCCGCTCCGCCTGGTCGAGGCCATACGCAACTGGGGGGCTCGCTATGGCTCTGTCCAACTTGAACAAGCCACGCTTCTTCATTTAAAGAGTCCCCAACTCGCTACCGAAATCCGCCAACATCCGGAACTGGCGCCTCTTCTGGGCGAGAACCTTACCCCCACTACCATCCTTGTCCCGTCTCGCAATCTGGCTCAAGTCCGGCGCACCCTGATCAAACTCGGCTACCTTGAAGAGTCAATAAGCAGTGACCCATAACCACCTAATAACTGACAATAAACAAACTTCCCCCCTCCCATCTTCCATCCTTCCACTCCTCCATCACCCCCACGTCTGCACCGTAGCCACCTCTAGGCTGTTGCCGGCCGGATCACGGAAGTAGATCGATTGCCCGCCTGATGGCCAGGTAATTTCTGCCTCGAGGCTGATGCCACAAGCTTGCAGGTGTTCTCGCCAGGCAGGAATCTCCGCCGCCGAGACGGCGAAGGCAATATGCCCGGCTCCATACGCGCCATGAGGAGGGACCTCACCGGTCGCTTTCACCGTTTCGGCCGGGTTAAACAAGAGCAACATCTGCGCCCCCAAGCGAAAAAAAACATGGCGTGACCCAACTCTGGAAAACGGAGTGAGGTTCAACACCTTAGAATAAAAGGCCTCTGCCACCGCCAAATCATCGACATAGAGGCACGTCTCCAAGATTCCTTTTACCGCTGGCATAGCTTAGACTCCTTACGTTGATGCTCAATCTGTAACTTCTCAATAAACCTGGGTGCCGTTGGTTTCGACAGGCTCAACCAACGGCCTTCGACAGGCTCAGGCCGCGTCACCCCAAACTGTTGAGGTATACATAGAGACTGTGACTCATTTGACAAATTATGACAACTTTACAGCCCCTAGTGACTATGGTATACTTTGATACGTGACATAATGGGCGCAAAGTAATCTATGCAGGATGGCGCAATGACAGACTTCGTCACAGCTTTACAGAGTGACTCGCCGGTATCTCGGTGGCAAGCCATTGAAGAGTACCGCCACTTGGCAAATCATCAAGCTGATGACCAAGCTCTCTCGGCTCTATTTGAGACCCTCGGTGATAATCATCCCTTTGTCCGCTGGCAGGCCGGTCTGGTGCTGGTTCAACAACAAGAAGGCCGGCGCAAATTGACCGAGGCTGTGAACAGCCCTGATCAGGCGCTGTTCAGCCAATTGGCTGCCATTGATGCCTTGGGGCGCAGTCAAACAAACGAAGCCGATGTTGCTCTCATCACGGCTCTACATAGCGACCGGGCCGTTGTCCGTCAGAGCGCGGCCGAAGCCCTGGCCCACCGAAAATCACCCCAGGCCCTACCCCACCTCATCGAAGCTCTCCAAGATCCTGACCCTTGGGTCCGTCGGGCTGCAGCCTTTGGGCTCGGTCAAATAGGCCAGCCGGAAGCCACGACAGCCTTACTCGCAGGCTTGCAGGACCGATCGGTTCTGGTGCGGCGTAGCGCTGCCTACGCTTTGGGCGCGATCAAGGCCAAGCCAGCTTGGCCCTACTTAAAAGTATCGCTTACCGACCCGGATATGTTTACCCGGCGCAATGCCGCCTGGGCGATAGGTCGGTTAGGACTAACCGAAGCGGTGCCCGTCCTAAACCAACTTGTTGACGATCCGAATATCGGTGAAGAGGTCAAAACTGCGGCCAGGCACGCCGTAGAGTTACTGACTCGCCCGCGCTGGCTACAAACACTGCTGGAGGTGCGCTCGCGGTTGCGCTGGGCTCACGCTTGAAATTAGTGAGCGGACCCGGGTTCGCCTCTAAATCGTTCCTAATGACACCATCTTACAAGACGACCTGCTAAATGGAAACTGATAACTTTGCCAAAATAGTCGCCCATAAAATCACGAAGCTCGGTCTTAGTGCTCTGGCCATCTTGCTGTTAGAAGCTCACAAACCTTTGGCCTTTGTGGGCAGCCAACTTCTGGTGGTGGCTCAACCCACGCTCAATCTCTTAGTTCCCAATCATCTTATCATCAAAACCATCGATCTTTTAGCCGATAACGAGCAACTGGAGGAGTTGATCCGCTTACTTGAGTCGTCCGGGAGATCAAAGGAGCAAAGCGTGTGAATGCAGGCGGTGTCTATCCAGCTCTAGCCATTTTGGTTCTTTTTTTGGGGCTGATCCTTTTCTTCGCCAGACGGGTGCAGGCAGGGCATTTTCCCAGCTTGCGGCGGATTCAGGCCTTTAACAGTATCAAAGGTGCTGCCGCCCGGGCCGTAGAGGAGGGGCGACCGTTTCATCTAGGTTTAGGCACCGGCCATGTCACCGATGTGACCACGGCCGACACGCTGGCCGGCCTCTATACCCTGGACTATCTGGCCGAGCAAGCGGCGGCAACGAACGCCCCGCCCATCGTGACCATGGCCGATCCGGCGGCGATGTTACTGGCTCACAACTCCCTACGACAGGCCTATGGCGAGAAGGATTCCGATGCCGTGAAGGCTTACCGGGACGTGCGATTCATCGGTCCGCAACCGGCGACTTACGCTGCGGGCCTTATGGCCCTCTTGGGGGTTGAGGACGCCGCCGCCAATGTGTTGATTGGTCGTTTTGGTGACGAATATTTGCTCATGGGCGAGGCCGCCGCCTGGCGCAATACCGAACACATCGGCGGGACTAGCGATCCCAACGTTTTGCCTTTTGTTTATGCTTCGGCGCAGGAAACGCTGTTAGGTGAGGAAATATTTGCCACCGGCGCCTATCTGCAACGAAAAGTGGCTCACGTCGGTAGTCTCCTGGCCCAAGACACCATGCGTTGGCTCATCAGTTTGGCTATTGGATTGGGTGTGATTACAAAAACTATAGGGCTGTGGTAAATGTTGCGATTTGGACGCGTCTTAGCTACCACAATTGCCATTGCCGCCGGCCTGTTTGTCTTAGCAGATATTTTCGCTACTCAGTTCACGACGGATTGGGCCGTACCCGGACTTAGGGAACTCATCGGCAGGCTGGGTGAACTGTTTGTCGGCTGGACCGTCATTATTGCCGCCTTTGCGCTTCTCTTGGGTTTTGGCAATGTTGTTAGCGTCCACTGGCATCGAATCAGAAGCCGCCAGGCAGGAGCCGTATATAGCGGCGTGCTGCTGGTATCCTTGATTGCTACCCTGGTGATCGGCCTCTTGTCTGGTGGTCCTAATTCAGCCAGTAGTCGCTTCATTTTTGATTATATTTTGGAACCGTTAGAGGCGACGCTCTTTGCCCTTCTGGCAGTTTTTATCGCCACCGCCGCCTTTCGAGCGTTTCGGGTCCGTAACCTGGAAACTTTCTTTTTTGTACTTTTTGCCGTCATCGTTCTCCTGGGACAGATCCCACTGGGAATTTACCTCTGGTCAGAATTCCCAGTGATAAAAGACTGGATTTTAAACGTACCGACCCTCGCCGGTACCCGTGGCATCCTTTTAGGGGTGGCTTTGGGCACAATTGCTACCGGCTTACGGCTCCTTATTGGTGCTGACCGACCTTATACGGATTAATTATGAGCCCACAAAACCAGGGCAATACGCCCAATCAGCCGAAAAAACTAAAATCATTAAGCAGCAAACCTGCCACCGGCTCTCTGCCTTCACGGGTACCGGAACAGGTTCCGCTTTGGCTGCATGACCTCCTGTCAAAACACGGGGAAGTACCGGGTTTGTTGGTGGGACTGGAGGGATCATTCGGCAGCCAATCGGCTGCGGCTAGTGAAGGTGATGTCGTTAGCTTGCTGGAGCAGATGGGTGAAGAAGGTATCGACGAGTTTGCGACCGGCCCAAGCGCCACGTCCGTCGAGTGGGGTCAGGCCCGGTCGGCCGTGGTTGAAGACGACACCAATATTGATGATTTTCTCTTCTCCATCAATCCTAGCGAAGACGCCGAGACCGCCGCTTCTACCGACTGGTCTAGCGCTCTTAGCCAGAGTCCGCAAGCCGAAACCGAGGCCCCGGATTGGCTCAACGAGATCATCCCCTCACAGGATAGTTCCTTGAGTGCGTCCCAACCCGGGCCAGCGGAGTTTGACGATACACCGGATTGGCTAACCGAAGCGCTCAATGAGCCGGTTACCTATGACGAGACTCGGCCGGCTGTCCTGGACTTTAATCCCGGCCTGCCAGCTCAACCCGGCGCCGGTGGTGTCGAGGTCCCGGATTGGCTGTCCAGTGCCCTCGATGAGCCGGTGGCTCATAAAAGCGGTGCGGCTGAAACACCCTCTACTGAACAGGCCGGGGTCGATGTTCCAGACTGGATCACGCAAAGCATTACCAGCGCCATCAGCGACACACCTGCCACCGAAGCCCAGGTCCCCGACTGGCTCAGCGAGTCTGCTGAACCGGCAGACTCTCCTATCGTTGATCTGGATCAGGTGGGTGACATACCGGATTGGCTACGCGAGTCTGCGGCCACCGAGTTAAGCGGCGATACCGAGGCAGCAGTCGATCTGGAGGTGCCGGATTGGTTAAGCGAAAGCCCGCCCGCCGAAATAGAAATGCCTCCGCTCACTAATGATGAAGCGATTGATTTCAACGAGCTTCCCGATTGGTTGAGTGCTGATACTCAGCCAGCTCCAGGCGCTTCGGCCCCCGCCGCAGACGAACTTGACCTGAGCGACATTCCTGATTGGCTCAGTGAAGAGCCTGTTGTCCCCCTTCAGCCAACTCCGGACTTTGCCCGGGAGGAAACTGCTATACCCGACTGGTTGAGCGGCGCGCCCGCCGAGGCGGAACCGACCAGGCCGTCTGATGATTGGCTCAGCGACCTCCGGTTTGACCCGGCCGAAAATGAATTAGCTGAAGGTTTAGACGAGGCGTTAGCTGATCCCGGCGACTCCCTCTCCGGCCTCGATCGACTGTCGGGGTTTGGCCGGCAGCCTGCCGGCGAAACGCCAGCCCGCCCGAGCGATACCGGCTGGCTGCGCGATCTGGAGCCACCCCCCGGCTCAACTGAAGCCAGCGCGCCGACTGCCGCCTCTCGCGCACCTGAGACCGATCCTATGCACACCGGCTGGCTGCGCGATATCGATCTGCCGCCCGAGTTTGAAACCCAGATCGCCGAGTCCGCTTCACAACCTGACCGTGAGCCTGATGACACCGATTGGCTCGCTTCGCTGGAGGAGATGGCCGACAGCGCCGAGGCAGAAGAGACGGTCATAGCTTCAAGGCCTGAAACCGATCCCATGCACACCGGCTGGCTGCGCGATATCGATCTACCGCCCGGGTTTGAAACCGATATCGCCGAGTCCGCTTCACAACCTGACCGTGAGCCTGATGACACCGATTGGCTCGCCTCGCTGGAGGAGATGGCCGACAGCGCCGAGGCAGAAGAGGAGCAAGACGCCAAGTCCGATTGGCTGAGTGACCTGCGCCAATACTCAGCGGGTGATGAGGCCTCAGATGACATGCCCGGTGACGAAGCGAGCAATCTACCCGATTGGCTGGTCGAGCCCGAGGAGTCAGGGGCTTCGGTGATGGCGCCGGCTGCCTCAACCGGGGCCAACGATTGGCTATCCACCTTCCGGCGTGAGACCGAAGGATCGGTAGAAATCATTGAAGACGAGTTGCCCGATTGGCTCAGCGAAGAGGACGAGATTGAAGAGCCCGCCGCCCCAGAGCCGGCAACCGGAGTAGCGAGCCCCGCATTTGAGCTGCCGGCCTGGCTAACCGAGGAGCCGGCAGCAGAGGCCGGTCAGTCGGCTGAGCCAGCCGCCGATCTCCCTGACTGGATGGCAGCCGACCCCGATCTGCCAGACTGGCTAAGCGACAGCCTCGATGAGGAGGCCAAGGCCAGACCTGCCGGCCCAACCTCAGCGGCTGAGCTGACGCAGCCGTCCAACACCGGCACCGGCCTGACTGACGATATTATCGAAGAAACCGAGTTACCCGACTGGCTCCGGGAGGATGAAGAGGGTAGCGAAGCTGCCTGGGCTGGCCTCGGGTCGATTGAACCGGCTGATCGAGCTGAAGTTGAACTGGCCGAGTCGCGGGCTGACGTCCCGAGCGACCATGCCTTTGGGTCGGATTTCTCGTCTTTCGAGTCCGATGCCGACCAAGCCGAAGGCGATTTGCCCAGTTGGCTGCGTGACTTACCGCCGGTCGCTCCAAGTGAAGTCTCCAATCTTCCCTCAAGCTCCGTTCTCGAGCTCGATTTTGGGGTGGTGGGCGAGAATGAAGAAATAGAAATTCCAGACTGGTGGGGAGAACTCTCTGCGCCAGCCGAGGGGCCAGACCAGGCCTCGATTGAGCCTGTCTTGCCAGAGGTCGAGGTCCATGAGCCGGCAAGTTTCCCATCCGCGCCGCTAGATGACGAGGCTAATGAAATCCCGGCCTGGTTGTCGGAGCTGCAGCCGACCAAACAAGAAATCGAAGATACCGACCCCGTTACGGCTGACCAAATTCTGGATACAGGGGAAGATTTTGAAATTCCGGATTGGTTAGCCGGTCTCTCGGACTCGGCTGAAGAGACGGCGGCCCTGGCTGAACACCAGGACGTTTCCGAATTTTTGGCTGAAGTTGAGGCGCCAAAAGTCTCGCTCGGCAATGAAGCCGAGACAAACGATTGGCTGAGCAATCTTCGGGTCGAGGCGGATCAGGCCATAACCGAACCCGATCTTGCCCGGGAAACGCCGCTCCCCGTTGAAACGGATGACGTTCAATGGCCGGATTGGTTCTCTGACGTAGCCGATTCTACCGCCCCGTCGGCCGAGGAGCCGGTCCCTACCGCCGCTGAGGACGAGGCCGCCGAGGCGTTAGAGTTTCCCGCCTGGCTGAGTGACTTGACCCCGGCTTCAGAGGAAACACCGGCCGAAACACCGGCTGAGGCGGAAACCCCCGCCTGGCTGAGTGACTTGACCCCGGCTTCGGAGGAAACACCAGCCGAAACACCGGCTGAAGCTGAAACCCCCACCTGGTTGAGCGAGCTACGAGCCACCAGCCGCCAACCTGATGACGAGGTTCTCGGTGCGGGCGCGGAAGTGGAGGTCGAAGCAGACGACACGCCGGACTGGTTTACAGCGCCGGCGGCTGAGGAGCCAGAGCCGGAGCGTGACCCGGCTGATTTAGTCATCCCCGACTGGTTGAAGGCTCCGGCAGAACCGGCAGCAGCGGAGCCGGCTGGCCTGGCCGAAGCTCAACTCGACTTGGAGGAGAGCCTCGAGGCCCTCGGAGGCCCGGTGGCGTTGTCCGGTCTGTTGGCCCGGGCGGTATCTGATTTGGACGAAGAGTCCGGCCCGGCGGAGACCGACATGCTTGACGAACAAGCCGAGGTCGCCGCCCCTGAACTTAACGATCTGAGCGATGTGAGTGATTTAGCCCTGCCGGACTGGCTGTCCGACTCGGACGAGGATGTTCTGGAATGGGGTGACGAAATCGGAGCGGGCGAGAGCGACCTTTATCACCCCGAACCCGAAGCCCTTGATAGTGGACAGGTAGCCCCTTACGCCGGCGAGACGCCCGGCGTTGATTGGATGGCCGGACTGCGCGGCACTGCTGCCGACATGCCCGAACCTAAAGTTGACCCTGCGCCGGAAGCGGGCGAGTCTGAGCTGGATTGGGGCAGAGCCGTAGCCGGCGCTGCCGCGACTGGGGCTGCGGTTGGCGCAGTGGATTTAGCCGGACGCTTGTTTGGCCCACCGACGGAAGAGGGCGACGATAGCGACTCGGTGGAAAGCGAAACACTAGAGGTTGGGCTGGCTGAGAGCGACGAGTCCACCGCTCAAACTGGCCAGTTTGAGCTTGAGACGCCGGAAATAGCAGCCGACGTTTCCGCCCCGGACGAGATACCAGCCTGGTTAGCCGATATGCCGGCTGTCGATGAGATTGCGGGCCTGGATACGCCCGATGACGATACCCCGGATGAAGAATTTTCGTTCGAAGTGGACGATCTCGATATGCCCGACTGGTTGGCTGACCTACCCCACATCGGCGAACCGGCCGACGAGACCATGCTTAACGTGCCGTCCCTTACAGAAGAAGCCAGCGCACCGTCCAGAACAGACAGCAGCGAGTTAAGCATACCGGATTGGCTTTCGGATTTGCCGGAGATTGAGGACTCGCACCTTGCCGAGACCGAGAGCGAAGCCGTACTCGCCGAAACCGACAGCGCCGCGACAGAGATCGCCGGCTCGAGATTGGATGAGCCAGAAATACCTAATTGGTTTAGCGAGCCCTTAGCCGACTCCGGCGAAACACTCACGGCCGACTCGTTAATCGGGGATGAGCCGGCCTGGATGGCCGGCTTACGTGAAGCGACGCGAGGCCGCCTCGATCCGGAGCGGTTCCAGGAAAGTTTGAGGGATGAGCCCGTCGAAGCCGCGGGGGAGGACACCGCCGCCGATATCCCTCTGCCCGATTGGCTGAGGGAAACTCAAATGGCAGAGGATGAGGCCATTCCTACCCCTGACTGGCTGACTGAGGAGGACTCTGGGGCTGAAGCAGAGATCAGCCCGGTTGAAAACGGCGAGGCTGAGACGCAGTTCCTGCCAGACTGGCTGCAAGATGACGCCGAAGACTTGAGCAGCGAATCCGCCCTTGAAATGGATCTAGAGAGTTTCGGGGCCAGCGCCCCGCTGCCGGATTGGTTACAAGAGGTAGATCTGGCTGAGGCTGAAACAGCCTCGGCCGAGCCGGTTCAAGCGGAACAGGTAACAGAGGCCGACGACATCCCGACCTGGTTGCGCGAGACGGGTGAGTCGAGCGAATCTTATCAGACGATGATGTCCGAGTTGGCCGCCGAAGGTTTCGATCTAGAAACGGCGCTGGAATCAGAGTCCACACCCGGACCGGATCTACCGGACTGGCTGACGGATAGCCAGTTAGAAAACTTGGAAATGCCGGACTGGCTGGTTGACAGCGTCGACGAAGAGCGGGAGAGACCCTTGGGGCCGCCGCTTGTCGCTCGACGGTCCGGCGAAGCCGAGCCGATGTCCCGATTAAGAGAGTCAAGTGCGGATGAGCCGGCGGAAACACCCAGCCCCGATGTCGAGTCGGTGCTGGCCGGCCTTTTCAGCGATACGCCCCGCAACGAGCTGACCTTTGAGTCGGCTGCTGCTCCCGCCGAGCCAACCGCCAAACCGGCTCAACCGGAAGTCCCGGTCGATGAGCCGGCGGATATGGAGCGGACGTCAACTTGGCTCCACAATTTTAAGCTGGACGAGCGGGTAGAGGCGGAAGATGATAGCCAAGTAGCTGAGTCAACCGGTGTGCTGGGCGGACTGGGCAGGCTGCTGCCGGCCGAACGGGTTTCGACCCCGACCGCTGTCCCGGACGAGGATTGGGAAACGGCGGCTCGGCAGTTTCAGGAGGTTGTCAACCAACCACGCCGGCCGGCATCACTGCCGGACACCCCGAAGCGCAAAGAAAACTTTTTCATTCGCCTGATCCGCTCGCTGTTTCAAATGCTGTTTATCGGCGTCTTGGCCTTGCCGCTCTTGCCGCCGCTGCAGAAGACGGTCAACGGCCAATCCCTTCCCTGGACGGAACCGGCCGGCACTTTCGCGGGCGTGCTGGAGAATCAGCGACGCGAGATGCTCAGCGAGCAGTTAGGCCTCATCGACGTACAGCCGCCGGATGCCGTAGCCCTGGTTTCGTTTGACTATAGCCCGGCCAGCCAGGGCGAGATGCAACCGCTAGCCGAAGCGATTGTGGGCCGCCTCAAAGGGCAGGGGATGCGTCTGCTGGCGGTCAGCCTGGATCCCGAAGGGCCGGCCATGGCCCAAGGGACGATTGAAAGAATTCTGGTCGAACGTGGTCAGGAAGATCGCTACGGTCTGGATATGGTCAATCTCGGTTATCTGCCGGGGCAGGTGGCAGCGGTGCGTAATCTAGCTGCCGGACAAGGTTTCGCCCGGCTGACCGATTTTAATAGTGGCACTAGGCTGGCCGAGTTTGAACGCGGCGATTGGCAAAGCATTGAAAATATCAGCAATGTTGATTTAGTCATCACGCTAGCCGATAACCCCACGACCGCTCGCTGGTGGGTGGAGCAACTTGAATTGGCTCCGCCGCTAGCTAGTGGCGAACAGCGGCCGTTACTGGCGGCCACCAGCGCCACCGCCGATCCGTTTCTCCGCCCTTACCGGCAAAGCGGCCAACTCGATGGCTTGATCTCCGGCGTCAACGGCGCGGCGGCTATCGAAGCGCTACGCAATAACTTTGGCCCGGCTCGCCAGATGCTTGATAGCCAAAGCCTGGCTCATCTCATCATCATCGTGCTGATCGCTTTAGGGACCATGGTGGGTTTTGTCCCGACCGTACTTCCCGCCGAGGAAGAGACAGAAACTGAAGCGCCAACCGAATTGGAAGAAGCGCCGATAACCTTCGAAAGCCTGCGCAGCAGACTCAACGCTGAAGAAAATGAGGCGGGCAAGCGCAACTGATGGACAGTATCGGGGTCGTCATCGCCGCTATCTTAACCATGATGGTCCTGAGTTACATTCTGGGCGATAATCTCCTTTTTCGGCTGGCCGCCCACATTTTTGTGGGAGTAGCGGTCGGCTATGGCGTGATCCTGGTCCTGTACAGCGTTCTCCTCCCCGCCGTAAGCGAGCTCTCGAGTTCGACAGCAGACCCGTTAAATTTAACGCGGGTAGGGTTGGGCCTACTTTTGGGCCTTATTCTGCTGTTGTTCAAATTTCGTCCGGCTCAAAGTAATTTCTCGCACGCGCTGGGCAATGCAGTGCTGGCTCTGATTGTAGGGGTTGGCGCAGCATTGGCAATCGGGGGTGGATTATTCGGCACCCTACTGCCGCAGGTCTCGACGACGATGTCTATCTCGCTCAATCCGGCCCATTATCAAACTGACGCGGATACTCAGGCCGGATTGGTGGAGTGGCTCAACAACATTATCATTTTGTTGGGGACGGTCGGTACATTTGCCTACTTTACTTTTGCTGTCCGGGCTCCGGGGCCTCTCGGCGGCCTGCGCGAAACAGTCATTAGATTTTTTGCCGGGATGGGCCGGCTGATAATCATCTTCACCTTGGGAGCGCTGTTCGCCAATACCGTTAGCTCTCGCGTGGCGCTGCTCATCGCACGGTTGGATTTCTTGATCAACGATTTTTTCGCCGGGCTATTTAGCGGGTAAGCAGGGACTGATGAAGAGTATTCTAGCCGCCGAGTGCGGGAGTAGCACCACCACCGCTGTCTTACTGGAGCAAGTTGACGGTTATTTTCGCCTTAAAGCCTCCGGGCAAACCCGGGCCAGCTACGGCCCGCCGTGGAACGATATTGCCCTCAGTGTTACCCAAGCCATTCGCCACATCGAGCAGACCGTAGGCCGGACTTTATTGACCACCGGTGGCTGGCCGATTACGCCTCGAAATGCCCAAGGTCAGGGGGTTGATGCCTTTGCCCTGGTCTGCAGCGCAGCCGAGCCGCTGCAACTGATCATCGCCGGATTAATGGGCGATGTCAGCCTGATGAGTGCTCAGCGGGCCGCTGCCACCACTTACAGCCAGATTAACAGCCTGATCTCCCTCGATGCCGGGGAGGGACAGACCCACACCGCCGAAGGCCGGATCCAGGTCATCAAACGCTACCGGCCTGACGTCATCCTCCTGGTTGGCGGTACGGATGGGGGAGCGGCTGAGCCGGTGCTTGAACTCGCTCGTACCCTGTCCATCGCCATCCAAACGTTGCACCGGGCGGCCCCAACTGTCCTCTATGCTGGAAACCAGGCCTTGCGGCCCGATATGGCCGATATTCTGGGCACTGTAGTGGCCTTAAGCTCGATAGATAACGTGCGCCCTACCCTGGATCGAGAGAATTTAGCCCCGCTGCAACTGGAGTTGGAGCGGCTCTACCTTGAAAAGAAGATGACCCAACTCCCCGGTTTCGATAAGTTGGTTAACTGGTCTCAGTACCCGATGCTGCCCGCCAGCAAGTCTTTTGAGCGTTTAGTCACTTATGTCGGGCACCATCACCAAGTTAACGTGCTAGGCGTCAGCTTGGGCAGCCGAGCCAGCACCGTGGTGGCTCAACCGAAGGAAGGGCAAGCCGAGTTGGTTGTCCGCGGTGATGCCGGAGTCGGCTATGGCGTTAGTTCGCTACTAAAGGTGACTCCGATCGACCAGATTCAGCGCTGGCTGCCTTTTGATTTAAGCATTGAAGAACTGGATAATTATCTTCTCAACAAGAGCCTTTACCCCAACACGCTCCCGACCAGCTTCGAAGATTTGATGATCGAGCAGGCCGTGGCCCGGGAAGCCATCCGGCTGGCAGCCGAACAGGCTTGCCGCCACTGTCGTGAAACGGCTTGGGATCAGATTATCGCCGCAGGCCGAGCGTTGACCGGCGCGCCGCAAGCGATGCAAGCCGCTCTCTTGCTGCTTGATGGCTTAGAGCCGTGGGGTGTAACCCGGCTGATGTTAGATGGCTATGGTCTGGTCAATGTTCTCGGGGCCATTGCCGCTATCGAGCCGCGGGCGGCCGCGCAGGCGGCTGCCTCAGATACCTTTGTAAATTTAGGGACAGTGATCGCGCCGCGCGGCCATGGCCGGCGTGGGCAGATCGCGCTCAAGCTTAAACTTACCTATGAGCAGGGGGAGACGGTCGAGATTGAAGCCCCTTACGGCTCGTTAAAGGTGATCGGCCTCCCGGCAGGGCAAACCGCGGAGGTAGAAATTCGACCGGCACGCCAGTTTGACCTGGGACTCGGGCAAATTGGACGGGCGGCCAAAACTAGGCTGGAAGGTGGGCTGTTGGGGCTAATCATCGATGCGCGGGGGCGACCTTTGCGTTTTCCCGGCAGCGACGAAAAGCGAATAGAACAAGTTCAACACTGGTTAATGAGTGCAGGGATTATAGATGCAGCTACCGATCACCATCATCAACCCACAGAAGAAGATCACGCTTAGGCGCATCTTGCCTGTACCCGGTCAGGTGCTGGTCCAACCCGGCGACCGGGTCCAGCCGTTAAGCGTCGTAGCGCGGGCGGAGGTGTCGAACCACTATCGGATCATTGATGTCGCCCGGCAGTTGGGCCGACGTCATGTGGACATGGATGAGGTCTTAAAGGTCAAACCGGGGCAGACGGTTAAGAAAAACCAGACCGTGGCCGTGCTGCGGCAAGGTCCCTTGTTACAGCGCACGGTCAAAACACCGGTAGCGGGGACAGTGACTTTGTTTGGACCCGGCTGGGTCTTGATCGAAACGCGCCGCAGTACTATTGAATTACCCGCCTTTATCAACGGTACCGTCCAACGGGTTCTCGGTAACCGCGGGGTCGTGCTCGAAGGCACCGGCGCCATGATCGAGGTCGCCTGTGGTTTTGGCGGGGAAGCGATTGGGCGGCTGCGTCGCCTGGTTAATTCGCCCTACGACGCCTTGACGGCCGAGGCGATTGGCGAAGATGTGAGCGACAGCATCGTGCTGGGCGGCCGTACCCTTGATGAAGAGGCCCTGCACAAAGCCGAGGCCTGGAAGGTGCGCGGCATTATCGTGGGCAGCATCGATGCCTCGCTGCTGGCGCTCGATCCGCCCAGTTCGGTTTGCGTTGTCGCCACCGAAGGCTTTGGCGAGATGGCTATGTCGGCCTACACCTTCGGCATTTTAACCTCGCTCAGCCGCAAAGAAGTCTCGATTCGCGGCCAAACGCCCAACCTCAGCCTAATGCCTGATGGCCAAATCACCGATGAGCCGCCAATCATCCTGGCCACCGATCCGCCTAACGCCCGGCAGGTCATCACCGGCCAATCACCGCCTGATAAGCTGGAGCCGGTGACTGTTGGGAGCCGAGTGCGCATTATCCACGGTGAGCATTTTGGCTTAAGCGGCACCGTCGAAAATATCCCCGAAACTCCTCAACCGACCCCCGCCGGAATTGCGGCATTAGGAGCTTATATCCGGCTTGGCAACAGTGTTGCCTTTGTACCCTGGCAAAATTTGCAGCAAATTCGCTAAGCAAGTGCTTCTGTCAAACCACCCCCGTATATAGTGGTTCTTCTTTCTAGAACCCCCTAAATATAGCACGTTAATTTGCATTCCTGGCAATTTTGACATAAAATATCGACATAATATCAGGTATGGACTCAAGAGTCCAAGTTCCCGCCGACTTTATAGCCTGCAAGGAGTGCAAACGATGGAAGAAGAAACCACTGGTCAAAGTAAGTTGTTTGTCATTTTGGCCGTCGCTTTGATTGGGTTGTTAGTTTTGGGACTGGTCGGAATTGGCGGCGTATTTGTGATTCGCCAAAATATGCGGGAGCAGCAGTTAGCAGCGCAGCGAGCCGTCCCAACCGTCGTCATCAATTTGCCCCAGCCGACAGCAGCTCTTGCCCCAGTGGGGCCTACGCCTACCAGTACCCGCGCCCTCCCCACGGCCACACCGACAGCCGTAACGGCACCCGGCAGCGATGGCGAGCAGGCCTCGATTAGCCAGGCAGATAGTAGCCTTAAGGCCGACGACGAGGCAACGACTCAAAAACCGGACACGGCCCAAGAAGCCAACCAGAGTAGTGCTAACGGTATTAAGCTACCGCTTCCCAACAACAAACCCGGCGACTCAGCCAAACCCGGCACAGCACCGGCGGCGACGCCCGGTGAAGTGCCTAATACCGGACTGGAAGCCGTGGATGCCGTCCTCATGGCCCTGGCCTTCATCGCCGTCTTCGCCGTGGCCCGGCGAATGAGGCTGGCCTCAAGTCGTTAAGTTATCAAAACGATTTTTTAAGAATAACGGTCAGAGGGGTCCAGAATTCATTCTGGGCCCTTTTTTCTTTCCAGAAGAAATGAAGCTCATGAACAGCTTCGTTTTTTGCTAGTCATTCTAATATTAATCTAACAGACCGAGCCTATAATCGACGGTGTTTTGATAACTGCGTGTTTACCAACAGATATCTGTGGCTTACATAAAACCAATTTCTGACCAGAACTGTGATAGACCGCATACTTGTCCTGCCGGATCACCGCTGCGATACGGTCTGCTCTCCCCTCTCAATCCCCGCCGGTCTGTTGGCCGGCGGGTTTTTTGATTCGCGGGAATTTGGCGGAGCAATGACCGCCTTAGTGTGGAGCCCTCAACATACACCAACCACTAGCCTTAGTTAGGTTTAAGCTAAACTTAAGTTTGCATTAAAGTTGGTTTAAAGCTAAAAACAAAGTTTTGTGATACACTGGGAGAGTTGACGCCATATAAGGAGGAAAGATATGTCCATGATTGAAGTCACGAACTTGACCAAGTCCTACGGTCCTATTCAGGCTCTGCGCGGCGTAAGCTTCAAGGTTAACACCGGCGAAGTGGTCGGCCTGTTGGGACCAAACGGTGCCGGCAAATCGACGACGATCAAGATTCTGACCGGCTATCTCCAACCCGATGACGGCCTGGTTATGGTCGATGGCCTGGATGTCCTTAGCCACACTCGTGAAGTTCAGGCCCGCATCGGCTACCTGCCAGAGAACGCCCCCCTTTACCCCGAGCTGACCGTGCAAACTTACCTCAGAATGATCGCCGACCTGCGCGAAATCCCGCTCGAAGAGCAGCAGGCCCGGCTGTCGGAAGCGATCTATGCCGCCGGCCTGGCCGAGCGCTTGACCCAGCCTATCGGCCAGCTCAGTAAAGGGTTCCGCCAGCGGGTGGGCCTGGCCCAGGCTATTTTGCACCGGCCCAAGCTGCTTATCTTCGATGAGCCGACGATTGGCTTGGACCCGACCCAAATCGTTGAAATTCGCCACCTGCTGCGGCGACTGGCCCGGCATAGCACCATCTTGTTCTCCAGCCATATTCTGTCGGAGGTGGAGGCTGTCTGTGACCGGGTCGTGATTATTATGAACGGTGAAGTCAAAGCTGACGCCAAACTTGATGAGTTAGCCGCCACCTCAAACGCAATTTTGGTGCTGCAAAAAGAGACAGCCGGCGTTCAGCAAACGCTTCAGAACCTCAGCGGCGTAGCCCACATCGAAACACTGCGCAGTGACGGCTATCCCACCTATCGCGTCACCAGCAGCAACGGCGGGGTCGATCTCTGCCCGGCTATCTTCGACCTGGCTCGCCAGGAGAACTGGCCGGTCCGAGAATTGCGGCGGGATGTGAGAACGTTGGAATCCGTCTTTAACCAACTGGCAACGGTAGAGTAATTCGTCATTCACAGGGCGTAACCGGCGGCGCCAAGAGGTCGCCGGGGGCGCGTTAGACGAAAGACAAGGAGGAACTTGTGAAACAGATACTCTCCATTACAAAAAAAGAGCTTAACGGTTATTTTGGGTCGCCGATGGCCATGATTTTTGTCGGCGTCTTTTTAGCGGCAATCCTGTTTACGTTTTTCTGGGTCGATGCCTTCTTCAGCCGGGGCATCGCCGATGTCCGGCCAATGTTCAGTTGGATGCCGATTCTGCTCATCTTCCTGGTGGCCGCCCTGACCATGCGGCAGTGGAGCGAGGAGGAGCGGAGCGGGACCTTGGAGATGTTGTTGACGCTCCCCACCCGGCTGGTCCAACTGGTCATTGGCAAATTCCTGGGGGTGATGACCCTGGTGTTGGTCGCCCTGGTGCTAACGATTTTCCTGCCGATTACGGTGGAGATGTTGGGCAACCTTGACTGGGGTCCGGTCATCGGCGGTTACCTGGCAGCGATCTTGCTGGCCTCGGCTTACACCGCGATTGGCCTGTTCATTTCATCCCGCACCGATAACCAGATCGTGTCTCTAATTTTGACCGGCCTGGTCGGTGGGTTATTTTATCTGGTCGGCACGTCAGGGGTGACCGGCTTCTTTGGCGACCGCGTGGCCGAAATTCTCCGGGCCATCGGCACCGGCAGCCGCTTTGAGAGCATCGAGCGCGGCGTGATCGATCTGCGGGACCTGGTTTACTACCTCTCCTTGACCGGTATCTTTCTGACCTTAAACGTCCTCTCGCTGGACAGCAAACGCTGGAGCTTTAGCGATAAAACGGCCGGCTACCGGCGGAACTTGCTGATTACCGTCGGCTTGATTGTGGTCAACCTGCTGGCTCTGAACGTTTGGCTGTTTCCGGTTAGCCGGGCCCGGCTCGATCTAACCGAACAGCGGGAATACAGCCTCTCGCCTGTTACCCGCGATCTCATCGGCAACCTGCAAGAGCCGCTGCTCATTCGCGGCTATTTCAGCGACAAAACCCACCCGCTGCTGGCCCCGCTGGTGCCGGTTATTCGCGATACGCTGCGTGAATATGAAGTGGCTTCCAACGGAAAAATCCAGCTTGAGATCGTCGATCCGCTGCAGGACCCCGAGAAAGAAGCCGAAGCGAACCAGACCTACGGCATCCAGCCCACCCCACTGCAAGCTGCCGACCGCTACGGCGCTTCGATTGTCAATGCTTATTTCGACATTTTGGTCCGCTATGGTGATCAGAATGAAGTACTCAACTTTTCCGACCTGATCGAAGTCCAACCGACCTCGACCGGCATGCCCGAAGTGCGGCTGCGCAACCTGGAGTATGACTTAACCAGCGCGATCAAGAAAACGGTCTTCGGCTTCCAAAGTATTGACGCAGTGTTGGCTTCGCTGGACCAGCCGGCCAAGCTGACCCTGTATGAAACGCCGCAAACCCTGCCGGAGTGGATGGCCGGCGCCCCGGAGACCATCAAAACGGTGGCTCAGGAGATCAGCGAGGACGCCAACGGCAAGTTCACCTTTGAAACCGTCGATCTGGGCGCTCCCGAAAATGCCAACCTGCCCCAACAGCTGTTCGAGCAGTACGGCATCCAGCCGATTCCCGTCGCCTTCCTGTCGCCCGACAACTACTACCTGCACATGGTTCTAGAAGCGGGCGACCAGCATCAAGTCCTCTTCCCCTCCGGCGATCTAAGCGAAGCCACGGTCCGCACCTCGATTGAGTCGGGCTTGAAGCGGGCTTCGTCCGGCTTCTTGAAGGTAGTGGGGGTCTGGACGCCACCCGACACCCCTCAGCCTAACGCGTTTGGCCAGCCATCGCCCTCGTTCAAGCGCTATACCACCTTCCAGGAATATCTGCAACAGGACTATACCGTCCGCAACGTCGATCTCTCCACCGGCCAGGTGCCGGCCGACATCGATGTCCTCCTGGTCGTTGCCCCACAAGGCATGACCGAAACCGACCGCTATGCCATCGACCAGTATCTGATGCGCGGCGGCTCTGTGATTGTCGCGGCCGGCAATTATGCCCTCAGCCCGGATCAGTTCACCGGCAACCTCGCCCTGGCTCCGATTGAGGACGGCCTGCGCGAGATGCTGGCCCACTATGGCATCAACGTCGAGCAGTCGCTGGTCCTTGACCCGCAGAACGAGCCGTTCCCGGTGCAGATCGCCCGCGATCTGGGGGGGATGCAGGTCCGGGAGATTCAGGCCATCGATTATCCGTTCTTTGTCGATATTCGAGCCAATGGCATGGACCAAACCAGCCCGATCCTGGCCAGTTTGCCGGCCGTGACCTTGAACTGGGCTTCGCCGGTTACGGTTGACGAAACCAAAAACGCCGACCGGACGGTCGATACGCTGCTTTCCTCTAGCCCGGCCGCATGGACCAGCACCGATACGAATATCCAGCCGGATTTACAAACCTATCCTCAACTCGGCTTCCCGGCCGGCAGCGATCAAGCCTCTCGCCCGCTGGCCGTCTCGGTTCAGGGCGTTTTTGAGAGTTACTTCAAAGATAAGGAGTCGCCGCTGGCCAACCAGCCACCGGTCGAGGGCGTTGAAGGACCGGCCGCTCCGGCCAACACGATCGGGACGATAGAACAATCGCCGGACTCGGCCCGGCTGGTCGTGATCGGCAGCGCGGAGTTTCTGAATGACATCGTCTTTGAGCTGTCCTCCAGCCTGACCCGGGACCGGTATCTCAACACCATCCAATTTGCCCAAAATATGGTCGACTGGTCGGTGGAAGATCTGGACCTGCTCGGCATTCGCTCGCGCGGCACCATAGCCCGAGTTCTGGCCCCGATGGAAGAAGCGAGCCAGACTCGCTGGGAAATCGGCAACTATATCGTCGCGCTGATGGCCCTCGTCGCCATTGGTTTCATCTGGCGCGGGCAGCAGCGCAGCGAGAAGCCGATGGAACTGCTGCCCCCCTCGGCGGTAGGGCCCAAAGGCGAAGAGCCAAAGAAGGCCGTCGGCGCAGTCTAGGATCAGGTAACTTGGGAGAAGCAAAACAATGAACACTATTCAAACGAACAGACTGCAACAAATCTTGGCCGGGGCCCTTATCGTTCAAATCCTGCTGGCAGTCTGGGCCTTTTGGCCGCGCCAGACCGCCACGGCCGCAAGTGGTCCGCTGCTGACTAACGTCACCGCAGCTGACGTTTCAAAACTGGTCATCAGCGATGTTGACCGGACCCTCACCCTGGCCAAAGAAGACGGTGAGTGGGTGCTGCCGGAGGCCGGAAATTATCCCGTCACCGCCGAGAATGTGACCAGCCTGCTGGAAAATATCGAGAAAGTCCAGACCAACCGGCTAGTGACCCAAACAGACAGCAGCCACAAACGTCTGCAAGTGGCCCCGGATGATTTCAACCGCCGGCTCGAAATTACCACCAGCGCCGGCGAGACACAGACACTGTACGTGGGCAGTTCGTCCGGCGCCAGCGCTACGCACGTGCGGCTCGATGGCCAGCCGGAAGTCTATTTGACCGGCGATTTGAACGCGTTTGAGATCAACCCGCAGGCCGGGAGTTGGATCGATACACTCTACTTTACCGTGCCGCAGACGGCCACCACCAAGATTACGCTGGAGAATGAAAGTGGCCGCTTTGAGTTCAGCCGGGCAGGCGACGGCCAGCCCTGGACCTTTAGCGATTTGGCGGACGGTGAAACGCTAAGCGAGAACGCGGTTACCTCACTGTTGAGCCAGCTCAGTTCGCTGAGAATGGTCGAGCCGCTGGGCCAGACCGAGGAAGCGAGCTATGGTTTGGCCGATCCCCTGGCGACCGTGATCCTGGAAAGCGAGAGCCAAACCTATACTTTACAGGTCGGCGCTAAGGATGAAGAGAGCGGCAACTACTCCTTTAAAGCCTCGAGCTCGCCTTACTATGTGCAGGTGGCTCAGTTCACCGGCGATAATCTGGTGAATAAGACCCGGGCCGATTTTCTCGAACAACTGCCGGCAGAAGGGTCGAGCGACCAAGAAGAGACGCCCCTGGTCATCCCGCTAGAGCCTGGCACAACCGAGTAAAAAAAGAGGCCGCCGCTAAGGTGGCCTCTTTTTATTAAACTGGCTCTAAACTTTCGTTAACGCTTATCTTATCTTAGCGAGTTAAGTTAGTAGACATACGGGCTATAGTGACTAAAGGAGTAAAAAAATTAATGAACCGTTCCTATTCAAATTATCTCATGATGAGCCTCAGCGTAGCGGCGATGCTCATCATCATGGGGGCCGCTTTTGCCGCCGGGCTTATCCTGGCTCCGTCGGTGAACAGCGATGTCCTGGCCGCGGAGTCGACCGGCGAAATTAAAGCGGTGGCGGCTCCGGCGCAGCAGGGATCGCTGGACAGCGACGACGTCTTAGCCGCTTACGAGCAGGCCTTCACCGGCTTATACCGGGATGCCCTGCCCTCGATCGTCAGTATTCGGGTTCAGCGAGAGATCAGCCGGGAAGGGCTCAGCCGCTTTTTTGAGTTTCCCAACCCTGATGAAGACGAGGATGCCCCCGACTCAACGCCCGAAGAGGGTGAAGAGCCGGAGATCCCCGAAGATTTCTTCTTTGGCGGGGGTGGCTCCGGCTTCGTCTGGGATACTGAAGGCCACATTATCACCAACCACCACGTCGTCGCTGACGCCAACGATATTGAGGTTATCTTTGCCGATGATACCCAGGTTAAAGCCGAACTGGTTGGAAGTGATCCCGATGCCGATGTGGCGGTCATCAAAGTCGATCTGCCGGCCGCCGCACTTAAGCCGCTGGCCATCGGCGACAGCGATGCTCTGGAGGTAGGGCAGTTGGTGATTGCCCTGGGGAATCCCTTTGGTCAGGAATTTACGATGACGACCGGAATTGTTAGCGCCGTGGGGCGGACCATTCGCAGCGGGAACAGCCAGTTTTCAATCCCCCAGGTTATCCAAACCGATGCCGCGATCAATCCCGGCAACTCCGGCGGCCCGCTGCTCAACCGCGCCGGTGAAGTGATCGGCATCAACACCCAAATTGTTAGCCAAAGTGGGGTGAACTCAGGCGTCGGCTTTGCCGTGCCGAGCGACATCGTCCAGCGGGTCGTGCCGACGCTGATCAGCGGCGACGAGTACGAGTATCCCTGGCTTGGCATCAGCGGTAACACGTTGACCGTCGAAGCCGCCGAATTTCGCAAGCTCGACACCGATACCCGTGGGGCTGTCGTTTTCGAAGTGACGACCGGCGGACCGGCCGAACAGGCCGGGCTGGAGGGTGTGGATACCTCCTTTGATGAGGACAGCGACGCCTTCCGCTACAGCGGCGACATCATCACCGCGATCAACGGCCAAGCCGTCCATGATATGAGTGACCTGATCACTTATCTGGTCGGGGAGACTGCCCCGGGCGATGTGGTCACCCTGGATGTCATTCGCAATGATGGCACCCAAGAGCAGGTCGAAGTGACGCTTGGTGTCCGCCCGGACTTGAGCGCCGCCAGTGAAATTGAGTAGGATTTTAACCGAGTCGTAACAAAAAGCTCCCGGTGACGGGAGCTTTTTTATCCTGCCTTATTCCTTACCAAAGAAGCGGCCCATAAAAGACGACTTCTTTTGAACTTGCTTCGCCTCCGCCGCCGGCGCATCGAGACTGATAATAACTTCATTGAAGTTGACATTGGCCTGGCGGAGATCTGCTTTGATTAAATCGCCCAAAGCATCCTGCAATCGATATTGAAAGGGATCAGAATCGAACAACTCCTTGACGTCGAGACTCTGACCTGGCTCTGTTCTAACCAAAACGACGACTTGAAGAGCGGTAAATTCTTGTTGATCCATTAAATGCTCCTAGAAAATACGCTGCTGCCAAAGTTCTTCAAAAGTATGCCCTAAGACGGCGGCCTAACCAAATTTCTAATCCAGTCCTTATCTGGGCTTAAGACCGGTTTCATATTTGTTGTTTAAACCTATTGTATATTAGACATAACAGAGGTAAACTTATCAGTGGAGGATAGTTATGACAAGTCGACGGCGAAATTCATCTATTTTCTTAGCGGGCTTAGTGTTTGTTCTGTTTGCCATGCTTACCAGCTCGGTGGTGGGCGGCGTGGTCGGCTACACTCTGGCCAACACCTGGGATAACGAGAGTGCGGCGGGAACGCCGCCAAATTCAGCCGGCTCAATGGGCCTCGAGCCGGTCAGCGCGGCTGAGTCATTGGCCGGTCGAGCGGTTCAGGCCTTGACTGTAACCGAACAATCGGCCAGTGTTGAGGCGGTTGGAGCTGTGTTGCCGGCGGTGGTTACGGTCGAGACTCTCAGTGGCTTTGGCGCCGGCAGTGGAACTGGTTTTTTCATCAGTGAAGATGGCTATGTGGTCACGAACAATCACGTGGTCGAAGACGCGCGGGACATCCGCATCGCCTATGGCAACGGGGGCACGGCTCCGGCTCAACTGATCGGCACCGCCCCGGAGTTTGACCTGGCCGTCCTGCAAGTCGATGGCCCGGTCCCGGCCGTCGCCGTCTGGGGCGACTCCGGCGACCCGCCCCTGGGCTCACCCCTGATGCCCCCGGGCCGGGCCCGGGGGGGTTTTCGGACCTGGGTCCCCTCGGGCGTGCTGAGCGGCTTCAACCGCCGCATCCCGGCGGTGGGAATGGATGGCCTGCTGCAAACCGATGCCGCCATCAATCAGGGCAATAGTGGTGGACCGTTGATCAATCTAGCCGGGCAGGTTATCGGCGTGAATACAATTGTCGCGCGTGGTAACCAGGGCGAAGCGGAAGGGCTGGGTTTTGCCATTCCCAGCAACATCGCCCAAAACGTGGCCCGTAACCTGATTGAAACCGGCGAAGCGCGCCAGCCCTTCTTGGGCATCCAGTTCGAGCCGCTAAATCCGCAGTTGGCCCTGGAACAAGGGCTCTCCATTAATGAAGGCGCGCTTCTGCGCTCGGTGGTGGATGGGACGCCGGCCCAACAGGCCGGGCTGCAAGTGGGCGATGTGATTGTGGGCGTCGATGGCCAAACCGTTGATGACCGCAATACGCTGGTCAGCTTGCTGTTCCAGCACGTGGCCGGTGATACGGTTACGCTCGATGTCCTGCGCGGCGGGCAGGTGTTCCAAACCGCGTTAACCCTCACCAACCGTATATAATCACCGAAAATAACTAATCAGCCAAAGATCCCTTTATTTATCTGGCTGGTTTAGAAAATGCTGAATCAGAGGGATCGCCGCCCGGGCGGCCTGACCCCGGTGACTGATGCTGTGTTTTTGGGCGGAGGAAATCTGTGCCAAGGTTTGGCCCCAGGGAGGGTAGAAAAAGATCGGATCGTAGCCGAAACCACCGTTGCCGGCCGGATCGAGGGCGATATAGCCTTCGACCGCTCCCTCGACCGTACCGATTAGACCGGCAGAGGTGGCCAGGGCGACGACGCACTTAAAACGGCCGGTTCGCTGTTCCCAGGGAATACCGGCCAATCTATCGAGCACCAGCCGATAGCGGCCGAGGTGGTCATCTTTGGCCGTGTCTCCGTAACGAGCCGAATAGACCCCCGGCTCGCCGCCTAAGGCATCGACCTCCAGGCCCGAGTCATCGGCCAAAGTCAGCAGATTGGCGGACTGGGCAAAAGCAATGGCTTTCAAAACCGCGTTCTCGGTAAAGGTGGTGCCGGTTTCTTCCGGGTCAAGGTCGATCCCGACCTCGGCCAAACTAACCAAAAATATGGGCAAGTCGGCCAAAATTTCACGATACTCTTCTAATTTATGAGCGTTATTGGTTGCAATCAGCAGCGTCTTCATGTATTATAGTTATGTAAAGTCTATTCCAAGTAGAGATAGCGAGGCTCGCTGTCGCGCCCCACATCCCACATCAACCGCAAATCGAATTCGCCGGCTAGCACCTGAAAGACCAGGCGCCCTTCCAAACCCTCATTTGGCGGCAGCGTTCCTCGGCCCAACGCGCCCTCTACCGCCCCAACCACCGGCTCGTAGCTTTCTTCCAGCGCATTGACTAGATAAAAATCTCGCTCGTTAAAAGCTTGATCTGTTTCACCAAGATTGACCAGTTCGACCGTCACGATAACGGTTTCTTCGCCCTCGACGGCCGGGACAGTCTCCAACGAAGCGTTGCGGTTAACGTCCAAAATGCGGAGTTGCATCAACTGATCGTTAACTACGGCCTCGTCGGGAAAGGCCGGCTCTTCGATGGTTAAGCCCAAGTTCATGCCTTCGGGAGTAGGGGCGGAGGCGATGGCCGCCGGATCAACCAAGAGCAGGCCGGCCACCAAAAAGACGGCGCAGATACCAAGCAAGATCGCGGAAACGCAGCCACCCCCCAAAAAGGCCAGACCTAACTGCAGCGGTGCGGTCCGGTTATTATCTTCGATATACTCAAAATCGCCTTCATCATAACGCTCAGAGTCTTGCTCAGGCGGGAAACCTGGCGGCAGCGATTGATAGAATTGGCTCATAAGGTATTCTTTATCTCCGGGGTAAGGTTGTCAGCAGACAATTATAACACAGGTCGAGTCGATCGTTAATTCACTTAACCCTTCTTAGTTCAGTCTACGTCACGCCAATCAGGCCACCCCGTTTAGTTACGCTCGTTATAACCATGCCTGGTTTGCCAAAGACTAACTTTTCTGACATCATTAGGCGCACGCGGCTAACCCACATCATCATTATTTAGACTTGATCAAGTTTCCCCGGAATAAGTCTGCCGGCTAAAGTATAGATCTAATTGTACGATTAATAATATAATGGGAACAGATCAGCATGAACAGTGGAATTAAACAAGCCAATATCGGCACGGCCATTCACTATGCGCACACGCATGTAGAAACAGAAAGGTTTCTTCTCTCGCAACTGGCCGGCCAAAATCTATTGGCCTACGGCACCTCATTGGAAGAATTCCGAAGCCGAACCGGGTTGGCCGATTTCTACTGGGAAACGACCTTTTACCAACACCCCTATCATCGCCGCAGCCTGGCCGAAGCGATGGCCGACGCTGAAGGCTACGTCATTTTTATGCACGGCTGGGATGGCAGCCACCGGATCTGGGAAGAGATGCCGGTTAAGCTGGCGGTCAAAAATAAAAAGCTGATCTGCTTCAACCTCGATGTCAATGGCTTTGGCCAGTCTCCCTTCATCGCCGAGATGCCGGCCCTTGAGCAGTGCAGTCCGGTCGGCTTGATGCGCACCGTGGACTATTGGCTGACGGCCATTAAGCTCTGGCCAACTCCGGCCTATGGCCAGCGCCCCTTCTTTTTATTCGTTGGCCATTCAATGAGCGGAGCAGCGCTGTTCTATAAAAATGTAACAAATTGGCAAAACGAGAAGTACGGTTTCTACGCCCTAGCTCCGGCCCTTTTCTGCAATGACACCCAGAAGCGAGCTTTCTTTAAAGCGTTTGGCCTGATGGGCACAAAATTGCCCCAATCTATTAATGCCATCAAAAACGCGATGGCCCCCCACGTCATCGAGTTGCTCGGCTCCGGTGCCAGCCAGGCAGTTAAGGATGAGCATCTCCGCGTCTATAACCATACCTCCTTTGGCACAATTTCGCAGGTTTTGTATGCGATGGGGGCGGCGGTGACTAAACCTAACCGCAGTGACTGGTCTCGCTTTCGCGTGGCTTTGGGTCATCGAGACCGAGTTGTAAATGTTAACAATATGCTCGATCTGCTTGAAGAACTCAACTTTAACGCCAATCAGATCAGGGTTATGTTAGGTGATCACTACTTTTTCTCTTATGATCCCGGTTCGCCAGTTAGCCACCAACGCAACCAAAAAATTTTGCTGGGACAACTTTTGGAATTCTGCACTCAGTTGGCGCACGAACCCACCGCTAAAATAACCTCTATGATTTCCTCCACCTTCCTCCGGCAGAGTGCCTAAAGATCGATTACGGCGCTCGCTTTGTCAAGGGAGATTCGACAAAAAATTGACAAGGCTCTAGCTGTCTGCTAGAATCTGCGTTGAAAATTTGCCCGAAAATCCAAAGAATGGTTAGGGCGCTAGATTTCAGCAAGAAAGGGATTTTTATGAGTGATGTAACCGAAGAGAAAATTATTCTAGACGGCAAAATTGTTGAGGCCCTGCCCAACACCAGCTTTAAGGTTGAGCTGGAAAATGGACATACGGTTTTGGCTTATCTTTCCGGCAAAATGCGCAAATTTTATATCCGCGTGTTGTTAGGTGACCGCGTACGCGTTGAATTATCCCCGTACGACTTAGAGCGTGGTCGGATTGTTTACCGGTACAAGAAATAAACAAGCTGTCTTTTGATCAAATCTTCGCCCAATATTTTCTTCCTAACCGTTATACGGTTGGTCCCCCAAAGGGTACAGTGGTTGTAGCTGTACTTTTTTATTTGTTGAGCCTGCCCCGGATGCTATAATTTTACAGATGAGTAATCATAATCGCGATATTGAGCCAACTCGACCCAACAAACCGGAGTCTCGGCCGGATGACTTCTCAGCCCGCCCCGAAGAAACTCGTCCGATCCGCCCACCCGGTGATCCCGATAATACCGTTTTTTCTTCGGACCGCGCTGACCCGTCCCTTCCGCCGGCTGCTTCGTCAGCCGGGCCTGCCCGCCAGCCCCGGCCTGAGACAGGCTATCCGCGCCCCGGCTATCCGGCTGGTCGCCCACAGCGACCTAGACCCGGAGGGGCGCAGTCGCCTCAGCCGCCCCAGCCTGCCGGAGGATCGCCGGCCCGTTACCCAGCGTCTTCCTCAAAGAAGCCGCCCCTGGCGACGCCGCCACCTGTGGCGCCCTATCGCCAGACGACGGTTATTCGCAAGGCGCTGCCCCCGGCTCCCCCTGCTCCTCCTCGCCGGCGGCGCTGGTGGCGAGGCTTGAGCTTGTTGTTGTTGCTTGGGCTCGTGATTGGCGTTTTAGGCCTAGCGACCGGTCTGATCGGTTACTTCTGGATTGCCTCTCGCCTGCCGTCCGCGGCTGAACTGAAAGCCCGCACCTTCCGCTTCGAAACCACCCGCATCTTGGACCGCGAAGACAACTTGCTGTGGGAAATCATCGATCCCACCGGTGGCCGGCGCACGCCGGTGACGCTCGACCAGATTTCACCCGATCTGATCAACGCCACGATTGCGACCGAAGACCGCTTTTTCTACACCAATGTGGGGGTCGACCCCATTGCCATTGTCCGGGCAGTTTACTATAACGTCAGCGAGGGCGGTATTGTGTCCGGGGCCAGCACCATTACGCAGCAGTTAGCCAAAAATGTTATGCTGACTCCGGAAGAGCGAACCCAGCAGAGTCTGACTCGCAAAATCAAAGAAGCCGTCTTGGCCGTTGAGATCGACCGCCGCTACAGCAAAGATGAGATTCTAGAGATTTATCTCAACCAAATCTATTACGGCAACCTGGCCTATGGCATCGAGGCTGCGGCCCAGACCTACTTTGGCAAACCCGCCAAAGACCTGACCCTGGCCGAGGCTTCTCTGCTGGCCGGTCTGCCCCAGGCACCGGCGACGCACGATCCCTACACTAACCCAGATGGCGCAATGGCCCGCCAGGCTGACGTGCTGCGCTTGATGAACGAAGCCCAGTACATCAGCCCGGAGCAGGCCAGATCTGCCCAGTTTACCACCCTTGACAGCCTGAGACCGCTTGACTCGGCTTTTGAAGCGCCCCATTTTGTAACTTACGTCCGCCGCGAGTTGGAGCGGACTATCCCCGCCGATCTCATTTACCAATACGGCCTCACGGTTAAAACTACGCTCAATCCTCGCCTGCAAGAGATCGCAGAACAAGAAGTCGCCAGGCAGATCGATGCCCTGGCGGGGCGCAATGTTAGCAACGGAGCGCTGGTGGCGATGAACACCAGCACCGGCGAAATTTTGGCCTTTGTCGGCAGTAAAGACTATCAAGATGAAAGCATCGATGGCCAGGTCAATATGGCCATCAGCCCGCGGCAGCCCGGCTCCACCATTAAGCCGCTGACCTACCTGGCCGCCTTTGAAAAGCTTAACTGGACCCCCAGCACCTTGATCATGGATCTGCCAGTCGAGTATCCTGACGGGGCCGGAAATATTTACCAGCCTCGCAACTATGATGACAAATTCCACGGACCAGTCTCCGTCCGCACCGCCCTGGCCAACTCTTACAATATTCCGGTCATCAAAGCCCTGGAGTTGTTGGGGGTGGACGCGCTCAAAGCCATGGCCTCGCGGCTGGGCATTACCACGTTGACCCAGGATTACTATGGCCTATCGCTCACCCTGGGCAGTGGCGAGATCTCGCTGGTGGAAATGACCGGGGCTTACCAGGCTATCGGCAACGGCGGGCAATTGGTTTCACCAACCAGCATTTTGGAGATCCGGGATAACTATGGCACGCCGATTACGCCGGTTCGCCCCCAACCGCAGCAGGTGCTACGCCCCGAACACGCCTACCTGATGACCAGCATCCTGGCCGACAACGAAGCACGCTCGCGCTCGTTTGGGCCGGACAGCTACTTGCGGCTGTCTCGACCGGCCGCCGCCAAGACCGGCACTACCAACGATTTTCGCGATAACTGGACGATCGGCTATACGCCCGATATTATCACCGGCGTTTGGGTTGGCAACGCGGACCAGACGCCGATGATTGACATCAGCGGGTTGAGCGGTGCCGGCCCCATCTGGCATAACTTCATGGAGCGCGCCCACGAGGGCTTACCAGTCAGCGACTTCACCCGGCCGGCCGGCATTATCGAGTTGGAAGTTTGCGCCGACTCCGGCACGATCCCCAGTGAAGCTTGCCCGGAGCGCCGCCAGGAGATCTTCTTCAAAGACCAGCCCCCGCTCGGTCCGGAGCACGACATTCACCAACTGATCGACATCGACCTGAACACCGGCTTGCGAGCCAACGAGTTCTGCCGTGGCAATGTCGAACGCCGCTACTATCGTGTTTACCCGCCCGACGGCTGGGAGTGGGCTATCGCCAACGGTTTCCCGCAGCCGCCCACCGACTACTGCCCGTCAAGCAACATCATCGCCAAAATTACCAGCCCGTTGGATGGAGCCACGGTCCGCGGGGTTCTGAGGCTGGAGGGTTCGGCTTCGGCGGCCAACTTCTCCCACTATCAGATCGAGTTTGGGGTCGGGACCGGGCCCCAGGCTTTTGCTATCATCCAGGACCGCACCGGCCAGATCGTTGAGCAGGGCACGCTGGGCGAGTTTGACAGCACCCAGGTTGAGAATGGCCCATACACGTTACGGCTGGTGGTCTTTGATCAGAGCGGCGGCTCCGGCGAGTCCCGGATTCGGGTACTCATCGATAATGCCCCGACGGTTACCCCAAATCCCACCGCCACCGACACGCCCGCCCCAACCCTTACCCCCACCCTCGAGCCCACGGTGACCTCTACCGCTAGCCCCACCCTCGTTCCCACCCAGGAACCGACTGCTACCTCGCTCCCCACCACCGAGCCCACCGCCACCCCGACTCTCGAACCGGTCATCGAGCCAACGACAGAGGTCATCGAACCGCCACCGGTTGAGCCTACCAGCGAGCCTTTCGAAGCTCCCACCGAGGAGCCGTTGGCGGAGTAACAGCCAAAGCATCTATGAGTAGGTTACCTTCATCTTTGACTCATTTAAGGTCTATATGATTCAGTAAGACCCCTTACAGCGAGTAAAGCAACAGGCGGAGAGGTATGGAGCGAACGATTAGTATCGACAAGGCCAAATCGGTCCTAATTCTGACCGCAGCCCTGGTCATGACGGTCACCTGGGGCATCGGTGGGACAGGTTGGACGCGAGGGTTGAGCATCGTGACCTTCGTCGGCCTGGGCTCGATCGTCGTCAGCCTGTTGCTGGCTCGCAGCCTTCTGCCGGGATTGGTCGCCCACCTATTTAGCCTGATTATCGGCATCGGCTGGTCGTTTTGGGTAACCAGCCGGCTGCTGCCCCGTTCTTACACCTGGCAAGACCGCTGGAATGAACTGGCCTTCCGGATCAACCGCTGGTATGAGTTGGCTCTGCAAGGCGGCACCAGCTACGATAACTTGATGTTTATCTTCCAAATGGGCATCATCATCTGGGCTACCGGCTACCTGACCATCTGGTTTCTATTTCGCTCCGGCCGGGTTTGGCCGGCGATCGTACCGGGAGGGCTGGTGCTGCTGATCAACCTTTACTATGCTCCGTCTGACATCACCTTCTGGTTCATTCTTTACTTGCTCATCTCGCTGCTGTTGGTGGTCCGCTTTAATCTTTTCAGCCAGGAACACCAATGGCGCCAAGAAGGCACCTTTTTCCGGTCTGATATTGGGCTCGATTTCCTGCGCGATGGCTTCCTCTTTTCAGTTTTGGTTATCCTTGTGGCCTGGTTTACCCCTCCTCTGGTTGATGCCAAGAGCCTAGGCGTATTCGATAGTTTTGAGGGTTCCTGGCGCGAGATGCAAGGCGAGTGGAATCGGATGTTCGCCGATCTCAACTATCGAGACCGGGTCGCCTACGACTCGTTTGGGGCCTCGCTGCGGCTGGGCGGACCGCGCCTGTTAACGGATGAGCCGGTGATGGATGTTCAGGTCGATGGCATTGGCCGTTACTGGCGGGCCGCAACCTACGATTACTACACCGGCGACAGTTGGCTGACCCGGGATGAGGATCGCGCTACCTTTGGCGAGGGCGTGGCCCCGGCGTTACCTCAGTTCGAGGCGCGTGAGCCGGTCACGCAGACCTATACCTTACATCGGGATGGGGCGACGGTGCTGTATGCCATGGCCAACCCGATCAGCCTGGATCGCTCCGCCCGCGCAACCTTCAACGCCTTGGCCATAGAGCAAATTACCGAGCCCGGCTCACCGCTCTGGGCGGGTGATGACGTTGAAATTTTGGCCGAAGAGATTACCTACATTCGCAGCGATGCCGCCGTTGACAGCGGTGAAAGCTATCAGGCGGTTTCCAGCGTGAGCCGCGCTTCAGTTGAGCAGCTCCAGAATGCCGGTCAGGCGTATCCGTCATGGATCAGAGACCGCTACTTGCAGTTGCCCAACACCATCACCGACCGGACGCGGAATTTGGCTCAAGAGATTACGGCCGACTCTGATAACAACTTTGATAGAGCCCGCGCCATCGAGCGTTATCTCCGGTCCGCGCTGCGCTACAACGAAAATCTGGCCCGCCCACCGGAAGGCGTCGACAAAGTGGATTACGTCCTTTTTGAAAGCAAAGAAGCCTATTGTGACTACTATGCCAGCGCGATGATCGTGATGCTGCGTTCCCTGGGCATTCCGGCCCGCATGGCGGCAGGGTTTGCCCGCGGCACCTTCGACTCTGAGCTAAATGCTTTTAAGGTCCTTAACCGCGATGCCCACTCCTGGGTAGAAGTTTACTTCCCTACTTACGGCTGGATCGAGTTTGAGCCAACCGCCGCTCAACCCAACATTATTCGTCCGACCGGACCGGATAACCAATTGGGTTTCGCCGCGGGCGCCGTGCCCCGTCCCGAGGATTTGGGGTTGGAGGAAGAAATCCCTGGTCAGCAGTCAAACATCCCCATCGACGATGAAGCCTTTTTGGGCAATGATTCCTACGTCTTTAGCCTACCGTTCGTAGGCAGCCGGCTAAGCTTGCCCCGAGCCGCCGTGAACGGCAGCCTGTTTACAATCGGCCTGGCGCTGATTATTGCACTGGGAGCGGGCAGTTGGTGGTGGCGACAGCAAAACTTAACCGAGCCGGGTGAAGGTATTGCCAGCCTTTACGCCCGGATGGTAAAATTTTCGGGCTGGATGGGGTTAGGGCGCCGGCCATGGCAAACGCCGTATGAGCATGCGGCTGTGCTTAGTCAAAACTTGCCGCTTTATAAGGATGAGATTGACTCGATTACCGGGGAATATGTTTACCAAACTTATCGACCCAGCGCCAACGGGTATGAATTGGACCAGTTAACACCCGCCACTGCCTCCCAAAGTTACAGCAGTACCGACGCCGCCTGGCATCGGCTTCGCCAGATTATGCTCAAGGAAACCTTGCGCCGGCGGCTGCCCAAGTGGCTCCGGAATTAAAAAAGGGCCGGTGAGACACCGGCCCTTTTTGTTAGACTTTTACGAGGCTACGGCCTGATCGACCTCGCGTCCGGCATATTGCCGCTCGTAATACTCCTGATAGCGGCTGCCGTCTTTAATTTTGCGCCACCACCATTCGTTATCCACATACCACTTGACCGTGTCGGCAATGGCTTGCTCAAAGTTATGCCGGCTCTCCCACCCGAGGGCCTTAACCTTACTACAATCGATGGCGTAGCGGCGATCGTGGCCGGGGCGGTCGGTGATAGGCTGGAGTAGGCTTTGGGGCTTGCCGAGTAACCGTAAAATCGCGTTAGCCATCACAATGTTGGTGGTTTCCACCCCCGTTCCCAGATTGTAAATCTCGCCCGGTTGGCCCCGGCGCAGGACTACGTCGATACCTTCACAGTGATCTTGAACGTATTGATAGTCGCGCATCTGTAAGCCATCGCCGTACAGGGGCAGGGGCTTGTTATCAATGGCATTGGTGATAAACAGCGGCACTACTTTCTCCGGATACTGGTAGGGACCGATGTTGTTGCTGCCCCGGGTAATAGTCACCGGCAGGTTAAAGCTGGTGTGGTAAGCCAGAACCATTAAATCGCCACCCGCTTTGGCCGCGGAATAAGGGCTGCGTGGCTTGAGATTATCCATTTCCACCGAATGTCCTGCCATCACTTCACCATAAACCTCATCGGTGCTGATCTGATGGTAGCGCTCAATCTGGTACTTTTTAGCTGCCTCAAGCAGGACGTAGGTGCCGTAGACATCGGTCTGGATAAAGCCACCCGGCTCCATCAGCGAGCGATCAACATGAGTTTCTGCCGCAAAATTAACGATGGTATCGATGTTATACCGCTGCATTACCAGATCAACCTCGGCGGCATCGCAAATGTCGCCTTGATGAAAACGGTAGCCAGGGTGTTTGGCTACGGGCAGCAAGTTATCGAGATTGCCAGCGTAGGTCAGCTTGTCGTAGACGACCAGTTTGATGTTGTCATACTTGCCCAGCATTAGATGAACAAAGTTGGAGCCGATGAAGCCGGCACCGCCCGTCACAAGAATGTTCTGCATTAACGTTATCCTCCGTGGTAATATTGCATAAAAATATCCCGGCAAGTGTACCAGTAAAGCTTGGGAGTGAACTGAGAAAACCGTTAAAGGAAGGTTAGAATATCCGGCCGGTTAATTGACTCTGGGGATGATTTTGATGCTACCCAAATCGCCAACCTCGGCGTAGACAATGCCCTTCTCGTAGATTTGAGCGCGGTATTTTTTGCCCTGATAATCGACATCGTACTCCCGAGTCAAGCGTTCACCCAGACTTTGCTCTCGAGCAATCTTGTAGAAGCCGGCGTTAGGGTTGAGCGGAATGATATGCGGCTGACCAACAGAAGCGACCGTCTCTTCCAAAGAGAGGGATGGACCTGCTAATGAGCTAACGCGCTCATTTGGCCCGGCGAGAGCGGGGGAGTCGCCGGGAGCGCTAACGGGCGTTCGCTGAAAAACCACATAAAAAGAGTGATGTCCCCAGGTATTACCGACTTCCTCGTCAGCGTGGTCGGTGCGTAGGTCGCAGACTTCCTCGCTGGGGAGATCATCGTGGTGTACCGCCACAGTCGCCCGGGTGTTAGACCACAGCGGAAAATTTGTGCCGGGCTCGTGAGGGGGTTTGTCGATGACGGCAAACTCCGGTCGAGCCTCGTTCTGTTTCAAGATCAGTTTAGCGCCATTGATCCGTTCGCCGTCCTCATCCAAGATATCGGCATAGACGTGATGGTTGCCCATATTTTCTGTACCGGTCAAATGATGGACGCCGATAACGCGCCAATAATGGGTCACTCCTAAAGGCAGGCTTATCTCCCCGAGCTCTCTAACCCTAATACCATATCGATGGGCGTTATTGAAGATCGGCTCAGCACTTCTAACCTTGATCAAGAACGTTTTGAGCATAGCTGTTACGGTCATGGCTTAAACCTCCTTAGGGTTAGGATTGTCTCGGTGATCCCGTTGTTAAAAGCGATACGCCATCGCTCAAATATCGATGGCGTATCGCAACAGACTTCAACTAATTTTTTTCTTCAACGACAATGTCGATAATTTTGTCACCCGGCTCGGCCGTAGGATCAGTTTGAGGATCACGGGGGGTCAGTTGTTCGGCTACGTCCAAGCCCTCGATGACCTGACCAATGATGGTAAACCCGGTATTGAGGTTAGGCGCGGGCCCATAGGTGATAAAGAATTGGCTGCCATTCGTATTGGGTCCACTATTGGCCAGGGCCACCAGACCCGCCTCATCAAACTGCCGTTCCGGTGTCACCTCATCGCCACAGCGATAGCCGGGAAAGCCGATCCCGGTCCCCGTCGGATCGCCACCCTGCGCGACAAAACCGGGCAGCACCCGGTGGAAGGTGGCATCTTGATAGTAGTCTTCTTGAGCCAAAAAGGCGAAGCTGTTGACATTCACCGGGGCGGTGTCCGGGAAAAGTTCAACCACAATCTCGCCCTTGTCGGTCTCGATGGTGGCTTGATACTCCTTTTCCGGATCGATGACTTGCTCCGGTCCGTCGTACCAACCGGCTCGAAGCTCCATTAGCTTGATAAACATCTCCAGATTTTGATAGGCAAAGCCCAAGGCCTGGACCGGATAATCGATTCGATTGTAGAGCACTGTTGGCGTGCTGCTCAAGCCGGCCCCTGTAGCTGCCTCATAGGCAGCCATCACTTTATCTTCATAGGTACTGTTTTCCAGATCGGCCTGGAACTGCGCCACATCGGGGACGTCGACCTCTTGAGCATACGCCACGAACTGCTCAATCACCGCTTCTTCACCAAGGTCGCTCCACTCGTCTTGCTTGGCAAACAGCAAATCGTGCATTTCCCAAAACTTACCCTGCGCCCCGGCGGCTTCGGCCGCCTCTGAAGAGACAAGGGCGTTGTCGTGAATCGAAATCAAGGGTAGATGGCGGAAAATAAGACGCACTTGATCACCATAATCTTCTTTGAGTTGCTCCAACACGGGAGACAAGGCGGCACAGCCCGGTCATTGGAAGTCGCCGTACTCAATGATGGTGACAGTAGCCGTTTCCGGACCGAGCGCCCAATCGTCCTCGCTGGGAGCGGGAATCGCCTCGTTTTCCACCAACCCCAGGTCATCTGCCTGACAACTGGCCGGCCCGGAAGCGACGACCTCCGATTCGGTTGGGTCGGTCTCAGCCTCGGCGGTTGGCGGAGAAGTTGGCTCGGCGGTTTCTGCAGCGGTCTCAGCCTCGGGGCTAGCCGGTGGCTCCGCTGCACCGGCCTCCGTAGTAGGGGACTCTTGAGCCGGAGCGGACTCGGTTGCTGCGGGGGCGCCGGCCCCCCCGCAGCCGGCCAAGAGAAGGGTCGCCAGCAGCAGCACAATTAGCCCCCCTGCTACCGGACGAAGTTTACTCAATTTGTTGTGCATTGCACCATCCTTTTTTGTTCAGCTTGAAGTATGAACGATCACCAACGTGCCCGGGTTTTGACTTGACGCGACCACCTGCGTTTCTCCGGGCGGGATCACCGGGTCGGCCCATTCAAACAGCGCTTTAGAGTCGGCCAAGCTCAAATTGACACAACCATGACTCATTTGCTGGCCAAAGTTACTGTGCCAGTAAGCGCCGTGGAGCCCATAGCCTCCGTAAAAATACATCGTATAAGGCACTTCCGGCAAATAGTAATCCGGACCGGTCATCAGCGTGGACTCTAGCTTCCAATAAATGTTGAATTTACCTTCGACGGTCGGTGTTTCCGGCAGCCCGGTCGAGACTGGAAACGACATTACCGGCACGTTCCCTTCCCAGGCCGTCACCCGCTGGGTGGCGATATCAACCTCGATCCACTTTTCGTCCGCGGAGGCCGGCTGGTGGACCAACTGCGCCTCGGCGACCGGGACGAAAAGCCGAACTCCGTCCAACACCGAGTCGGCGGGCACGACGGCCTCGGCCTGAGGAGGATTAGGTGACGAAGAACGAGCAGCGAGGGCGGAATCCGTGACCGGTTCATCCGTCGGACCGGCTGTAGAAGCTGGCCGCCGCGGTCCAGTCAGGCCAGGGTCTGGTGTTACGGCTTCAAACCGTTGAGCCGGGACGGCAGACAACCTGGCTTCACCCGGCGCCGGGCGGTTCTCGCGCGGCAATTCTGAAACAGAATTACTTACCAGCGCTGCCGGCTGGTCAATCTCAGCCACAAAGTTCACTGCCTGGCCAGGTTGTTCTCCCAACTGAGAAGCAACAGCAGTGGCGGACGACCGACCGGTCTCGGGCAAATCCAGATATTTCACGGTCACACCGGATAAGGTCAAGCTTGACGAGGAGGGTTCAATCTGAATCAGCCGGTTCGGGCTGAACGCTTCAACCTGAGCCAAAAGCTTGGTTTGGAGTGGTTGAAAAGAGGCCACATCAACCAGCCTGCTATTTAAAATCGCCCCAGTAGCTCCGCCCGCTATAAAGGCTGCCACCATCCACCGCAGCCAGCCCTTGCCTTTGCGGCGCGAAGTTAATTTTGATGAGACTTTTTTGGGTGCAGCCGGCTGTATAGCGAGCTTGTCTCGCGGCCGAACCACCGGCCTGACCGTAGGTTCAGGCAACGGGGTTGGAGCCGGAGTTTGAGTCAGCCGCTGTTCCGCCCATTTTAGCCCGGCTTTGAGATGTTGGTTATCGGGTTCTAGCGCCAGGGCCTGCTTTAACCAGGCCACACTCTGTTCCGGCGCTGGGGCCACGAAGGCCATCCAGCACATAGCCGTGGTGTTATGCGGCGTTTGAGCGAGGACCGCCGTCAAATAACGTCGGGCGTTTTCAAATCGGCCGGCCCGGGCAGCCGCAATGCCCAGCGATAGATTTTCGGTTGGAGGCTCTATGTCACGGCTCATCAAAGAATACACAAAAAACGGTCACTGTGAGGTAAACAATTTTACCATAAACCGGGGGTTTTGTGTACTCGGTCACCCAATATTTCTTACATGGACTAAGAAAAAGAGGGCCTTTTCAGGACGATTGACCGTTTGCCAGCATGTCAAATACCGGCTCGAGGGCTTGATAGGTGGCCTCGAACACCGGCAAGAGAGACGCGTAGGCCGCCTGGCTGACGGGATCCGGCTCGATCGTTTTGGCGACGGGATTCATAGCCTCGGCCAGCGAGAAATCGGGGTAGAGGCCCACCCCCACGCCCCCGGCCAACGCCGCGCCCATCGAGGTGGCTTCTTCCAAAATGGTCAGCCGCTGCACCGGCAGGCCGAAGATGTTGGCCATGAGCTCATTCCAAAAGCGCCCCCGCGCCCCACCGCCGATCAAGCGCATGGTCTCGATCGCCGCGCCTTGCCGGGTCAAGGTCTCGAGAATGATTCGCAGGTTGAAGGTGACACCTTCCAGCACGGCCCGCAGCATATCGGCCCGGGTGTGGCGAATCGTCAGCCCAACAAAAGCGCCGCGAGCGTTAGGGTTCCAGCGCGGGCTGCGTTCGCCCAGCAGATACGGCAGAAAGATAAGGCCGTTGGCCCCCGGCGACGAACTCTCTGCTTTGAGATTCATCAGTTCGTACGGACTGAGGCCCGCCGCCTCGGCGGCCTGCTTCTCCAACTCGGCCAGTTGCTCCCGAGCCCATTGGTAAGAAGCTCCGGCTGCCTGCATCGTCCCAATGGGCATAAACATGCCGGGCACAAGATGGCAAAAGGTAAAGGTGCGCCGCTCAGGATCGAAGATGGGCTGGGTGGTGGCCAGGGCGATCCAGGAAGAGGAGCCCACGTAGGTGTAGGCGGCGCCCTCGCGGACCACGCCGGCCCCGGTCGCGGCACAGGCGCCATCCCCCCCGCCGATAACGACCGGCGTGCCGGCCGCCAAACCCACTTCCTCGGCCACGTCTGGCCGGACCTCGCCGACTACCTCGGTCGAGGCGCGAACCTCCGGCAGTCGGGCTGGATCGAAGGCCGTGGCCTCCAAAATCCGGTCCGACCACCGGCCTTGCTGAAGATCGAACAGATTCATGCCGGAAGCATCGGACGGATCGGTCACAAACTGGCCGGTCAGCCGGGCGACAATGGCATCCTTGGCGTGGACAAACTTGAAAGTCTGTTTGAAGATATCCGGCTGGTGATCGCGCAGCCACAAAATTTTCTCCAAGGAGTAGGCCGGGCTGAGGCGATGGCCGGTGATCTGGTACATCGCCGCCGGATCGACTCGCTCCCCTACCCAGCGAGTCTGCTCGGTGGCGCGCTGATCGGCCCAAATAATGGCCGATCGGAGCGGCCGGGCGCGGGCGTCGAGCGGGACGCAGCCCATCATCTGCCCACTGAAGGTAACTCCGGCAACCTCAGCCGGCTTGACCCGGGTCTTTTGCAACAGCACCTGGGTCGAACGGCAGACGGCGCGCCACCAGTCCTCGGGATTTTGCTCGGCCCAGCCGGTTTGAGCATAGTCCGTGGCGTAACCGACAAAATCGCTGCCGGTCAGCGCGCCGTCTTGATCGTAGAGCGTGGCTTTGTTGCCGGTTGTTCCTAAGTCGTGAGCAATGATGTAGCTTTTCATTCAAGAACCTTCTATTTACCGGTACAGCGGCCCGAAGTTGGCACAGGCGCGATAGTCCGCCCCTTGCGGCTCCAGGGCACCGAAGGCAGTCCAGGCGCTGGGCCGGAAAACGCGCTCCTCGGAAACATTGTGCATATAGACCGGAATCCGCAGCAGCGAGGCCAGGCTGATCAAGTCGGCGCCAATGTGGCCGTAGCTAATCGCCCCATGGTTGGCGCCCCAGTTGGCCATAACGGTGTAGACATCCCGGAAAGGGCCACTCCCGGTCAGGTTTGGCACAAACCAGGTCGTCGGCCAGGTGGGATTGGTCCGCTCGTCCAGGGTTTCGTGGACCTCGTCCGGCAACTCAACCGTCCAGCCCTCGGCGATTTGCAAAGCCGGCCCAAGTCCGTGGATCAGATTGACCCGGCACATCGTCACCGGCATGTCGCCGCGAGTACGATAGCGCGTCGACCAGCCGCCGCCGCGGAAATATTCGGTGATGGAGGCGTGCCAGGTGGTGGCGTCCAGGCAGCGGGCGACTTCGTCTTCGCCGATCTCCCAGAAGGGCTTCATCACCGGCTGGCCATCACCCGACTGCTGGCCCGTGCCGTCTAAGGTAGCCGGGCCGGAGTTGATCAGGTGCAAGATCCCGCCCTCGGCTCGGCCGGCCAGCGTATGGCCGGTGACCCGTTTGACCGCCTCCGGACTCCAGTAGGTGCGCACATCGGCAAAAATCTGAGCAGTGCCGGTCAGTAAATGGCCAAACAGCATCGACACGGCGTTGAGCGCGTCATTCTCCGTGGCGACAATGTACGGCGCGCGAATGCCGTTCCAATCGAAGCTGGTGTTGAGGATGGCTTCCATGAAGTCACCGTTAGGCAGGTGATCGGTCCATTGGCGCTGGCCCTGAAAGCCGGACGCGATAGCGTTGCGGCCCAAGGCTTCTTCACCAAAGCCCAGCTCGGCCAGCTTGGGGTTGCCAATCATCATGTCGCGCGCAATCAAAGCCATCTTGACCGAGGTGGCCCAATCTTCATCTTTCTCGGCCCGGCTGCGCTGTTTGTCCGGCGGGTTATAGTCCTTGCCTTCGGGGCAGTTAGCTTTAACCCAGGCCAAAGCCTGCTCGAACTCGTCTTGGTCATAAATAGCCCGATCCATCCGGCGGACAAACTCCGCCATATCGACGGTCTCGACCCGCATGCCCAGGTACTGCTCAAGAAAGGGCTGGTCGACAATCGAGCCAGCAATGCCCATCGACACCCCGCCCATCGCCAGGTAGGATTTACCCCGCATCGTCGCTACGGCCAAGCCGGCCCGCACAAACTGTAAAATTTTAGCCTGCACGTCCGCCGGGATGGCGGTATCGCCCGAATCTTGTACATCCCGCCCGTAGATACTGAACGCGGGCAGACCTTTGTAGTTGTGACCGGCCAGCACAGCGGCCAGGTAGACCGCGCCGGGCCGCTCGGTGCCATTGAAGCCCCAGACCGCTTTGGGCGTTAAAGGGTCCATATCCATTGTCTCCGAGCCGTAGCACCAGCAGGGCGTGACCGTCAGAGAAACACCGACGCCTTCACGCTTGAACTTTTCGGCACAGCGGGCGGCTTCGGCCACCCCGCCGATGGTGCTGTCGGCGATGACGCACTCGACCGGCAGACCGTTGGCGTGGCGCAGCTTCTCGCCGATCAGAGCGGTCACACTCCGGGCCATGGTCATGGTTTGCTCTTCCAGCGACTCCCGCACCCCGCCAAGCCGGCCATCGATGGTCGGGCGGATGCCGACCTTGGGCATATCACCGACGAGTTTGTTTGCGGGACTATTCATTTTGATACCTTTTACATTCGCCATAGTTGGCTTCTCCTTGGTTGAGGATTTTACTTTTTGGTTCAGGCGTGGGTGTGGACGACCCAGCCCAGATACTTACTTAAAGCCTCTTTTAAGGCGGCAGAGGTCTGGGATAGATTGATGGCCACGTGATGCTCGAAGCCGTTCTCACAGATGTAGTGCAGCAATTCTTGAAAACGCGGGACCTCGACCACGCCATAACCACCGAAGGTGTTCAGCGAGTCGGTGGTGATGCGCCCTTCGCCCACGTAGCCGGTAATCCGGCCGCGGTAATCGTCCGTAGAGATACGGCAGTAGGTAAAAACTTCGGGTCGAAGGCGGCCTTGGATGTTGCCGTAAGTTTTTTCCTGGGGCAGCGAGCCGGCGATAATGGCATGATAATCCATGACCGGAATCTCATTCGGATCGATCAGGTCGGTGACGAAGACATCCTTGGGTAGGTTGGAGCAGTGGAAAATGACGCCTTTGTTGGGATCATCACCATAATTGTTGTTCCAATCGACCAGAGCGCTGGGTTGGCCGGAGGCCAGAGCTAGGGCGTACATGGCCACCACGCCGGCAATGTCCGTTTCGCAGGCCGAGGGCATCAAGTTGTTGCTCATCATACTCATCAAGGTGCAGGGCGTGATCCCGTAATACTCTTCCATAGCCGTCCAGCACTGAATGGCACTGGCCTGCAGCTTGTTTTCGGCCATCCAATCATCGATGACCAGCCCTAGCCGGGCCATCCGGTCTAAAGCCTCGGCGGGAACGTTACGCAGCGGCAGATAAGAAGAAACTTGCTCGAGCTTAGCTTTGAGGCGAGCATCATCGGCTGACAGTTTCTCGGCCAGGCCAAACACTTCCGAGAGATCAATTGTTTCTACGGAGATGCCCGTCCGTTCAAGCAGTTTCTCGCTGAACCGGACGGTATTGAACGCCGCCGGCCGGGCCCCGATGTTGCCGACTCGCGCTCCCTTTAAGCCGGTTGTAATCCGGCAAATGCTGGCAAAGCGGGCCAAGTCGGCCCGAAAACTCTCACTCTCGGGGTCAACTGTGTGCAGGCTGGTGATTGAAAACTTAAGGCCGTACTGGTAAAGGTTGTTGCAAACCGACATCTTACCACAGAAGGAGTCGCGGCGGTCGGCCAGAGTCATTTTGGTGACATCATCCGGGAAAGCGTGAACGAGGATCGGCACCTCCAGGCCGGACCAGCGGAGGGTGTTGGCCACGGCCCGCTCGTCGCCGAAGTTAGGCAACGTGACCAGCACACCGTCGATCTCGTCGCGGTGGCGGCGAAATAGGTCGGCACATTTTTGGGCATCGGCCAGGCTTTCCACGCTGCCATAGGTGGTTTCCTGCGGCGAAAGGGCAATCACCTTAAAGCCGGCTTCGGCTAAAACTTTCAACATCGTCTGGCGGCCGGAGTCGCACAGATGGCTTGGGAAAAAACCACGATTCCCCACGATAAGTCCCAGGGTTATTTCTTTCATAGAGTTTTATGGCCTCCTCTAAAATACACCTACCCGGTGTAGGGGCGTAAGATTTTACGCCCCTACACCGGGTTAACTTTCATTAAAGTTCGGTCTACGGGGACTGCTGTAACTGGTAAATTTGATGATGCAAGTCCCGCAGGGTGGGATAAAGGCGTTGGTAGACTTGCCGAAAGCTCTGCTCGTAAAACGGGACTTGCTCAACGACCGGCTCAACCCGGCGTTGGTGGCGGCGGACGTTGGTCAGGGCTGAAGGGACGTCGGCATACACCCGAGCCGCCAAGCCGCCTAGCATCGCTGCACCGAGACTGGTCGCCTCGGCGACGTCGGCCACGGTGATGGCCTGATTAAGCACGGTGGCCTTGATCTGCATCAGGAGTTCATTGCGAGAATTGCCACCGGTAGCGTAGATGGTTTGCAAGGGCATGACGCCGGGGTAGGTTAGCAGCGTTTCCAGGGTATGGCGCGACTCGTAAGCCAGACCCTCCAGAATAGCCCGGAAGAGCACGCCGTGCTTGGCATCGGCGGTCAGGCCGATAAAGGCGCCTCGACCTTTGGGATCGTCAAACGGGGGGTTGGCCAGACGGAGGTGAGGCAAAAAAAAGGCACCCAGGCTGCCCGGCGGGGCCTGCCCGGCCTCGGCAATGAGGGTAGCGTAGCCCTCCGCTTCCCCGATAATGTCGCGCCACCACTCGACGCTGGCGCCGGAGGTGTACAGACCACCGAGCGTGTAGTAGTGGCCCTTGACCACGTGCGCGCCCTGACTGTAACCTTGCCGGCCCAGACGCGGATCAGTAATTGGCGCCGCCAAAGGCAGGAAGACCGCTTCAGCCGTGCCCAACGAGTTGAGCATCAGACCCGGCTGGGTCACGCCCAAGGCCAACGCTCCGCAAACATGATCGTGCCCGCCGACGCCCACCCGAGCATGGACCGGCAAGCCGGTCTGGGCTGAAGCGTCCGGCGTAACCGAGCCCAAGTCCGTGCCGCTAACGGCCAGGGGCGCGAACAGTTCCGGCGAGAGACCCACGGCTTGAATCAAAGTTTCGGCCCAGTGACCTTCAGCCAGGTTGAGCGCCAGCGTGCGCGAGGCCAGCGAGTAGTCGGTGGCCGGGGTACCACACAGCCGGTAAGCAATATAGTCGGCGATGTTGAGCCAGCGATCGATCCGGGCAAAAGCCTCCGGCTCGTTTTCCTTGATCCAGAGCAGTTTGCACAGGCCAAAGATCGGCTGCAAGGATAACCCGCTGACCGCAAAGAAGTGATCTTTGCCGATGGCCCGATCCAGCCACTCGACCTGGGGCTGGGTCCGGCTGTCGAACCAGGCGATAGCCTCGTAAACCGGCCGGCCGGCGGCGTCGATGGGCACCGCCGCCTCGCCCATACTGGCGACCGCCACGCTGGCCAGGCGACCAGTATCAGGCAGGGATTGGATGGCCTGGCGTAAGGCGGTGGCGGTGGCCTGCCACAGCTCCTCCGGGTCGTAATAGGCCCAGTTGGGGCGAGGATAGTGCGTGGGCGTTGGCACGCTGGCTTGGGCCACCACCTGTCCTTCGGCCTCAAAAATAATCGCTTTGATACTACTCGTGCCGACGTCGACGCCGGCTAGCAACGGCAGTGTTGACATAGGTTGACCTGGCTTAGACTATTTCCACTTCCCAAACTACCTGGGAGGTTAAATCGCCGAGGGGCTGACCCGCAAGGAATGCCGGCGGTCGATAGTCGGATTATACATAACGGCCAGCAGCAAGCTAATCCCCCACGGTCGCACCGACCATCAAGCTGACCACATCATCCGAGGCCAGGCTGGCGGCCGGCCGGTCCGCCACTTTGCGACCACGGCGCATAACTACAATCCGGTCGGCCACGGCGAAGACGTCTTGCAGGTTGTGGCTGATGATAATGACCGGGACACCTCGCTCGCGCAGGGTCCGCACCAATTCATGAACCTTGCGCTGCTCCGGCACAGCCAGGGCTGCCGTCGGTTCATCCATAATCATCAAGCGGGCCTTCCAATAAACAGCCCGGGCAATGGCCACGGCCTGGCGCTGGCCACCCGACATCTCGCGAATAGGCCGGCGCAGGTTAGGGATGTGGATGTCGAGTTGGTTCAAGACCTCTTGCGACTCGGCCAGCATCAAGGGGCGATCCACGGTTTTGAACAGGCCTAGCGTCCGGCGCAAGGGTTCCCGGCCCAGGAAGATATTGACCGTCGCATCCAGATTTTCGCACAAAGCCAGGTCTTGATAGATAGTCTCAATGCCGCGCTCCCGGGCTTCCAGGGGTGTGGCAAAGTTAGTTTCCTGACCTTCCAATAGAACTTGGCCCTCATCGGGTCGATACACCCCGGAAATCATTTTGATCAGAGTCGATTTGCCGGCCCCGTTGTCGCCCACCAGGCCCACCACCTCACCGGACCGAATTTCCATACTGACATTGTTAACTGCGGTCAAGCCCCCGAAACGCTTAGTAATACCCACGACCTGAAGAATGGGTGCTGTTGTTTCCGACATAAGCGTTTAGCCTTTCTCCTTGAGTACGCGTTCTTTGGCCTGATCAATCAGCACGGCTAGGATGATAACAATCCCGACGGCCACAAATTGCCAGAACGGGTTGACGGCCATAATAACCAAGCCATTCTGAATAATAGCAATAATCAAGGCCCCAATCACGGTCCCGATGATGGTCCCGCCTCCCCCAAAGAGCGAGGCGCCCCCGATGACCACGGCCGCAATCGAGTCGAGGAGGAGAGCTTCCCCGGCATTAGCCGCGCCGCTGGTAAAGCGGGTGATGTAAAGCACACCGGCCACTGCGGCAAATAGGCTGGAGAGGATGTAAATCTGAATCGTTCGTTTTTGCACGGGAATACCGGCTCGCAGGGCGGCCTCGCGGCTGCCGCCGATGGCATAGACGTGCAGGCCAAACCGAGTCCGGGATAACAAAAAATGAGCAATGATGACCGCAACAATGATTAGGGTCACGGGGTGGGGCAAGAAACTTGTGACTTCTCGGAGCTGGGGACCGGTTAAACCAACAGGTATACTAAAGAATGACGTCCCGGCTTCAGGGTGGGAGTAGAAGAGATAACCATTGCCAATCTGGCCGAAACCGGGGATCCGGATGGGAATGGGTAGCCCACCTGTGCCCAGGAAAGCCAGACCGCGAGCAATACCAAACATCCCCAAGGTGACAATAAACGGCGGCACGTTAAGCCGGGCGATCAGCCAGCCGTTGATGAAGCCGGGAATCAGACCGCCAACCAACCCGGCAGCCAAAGCAACCGAAATCACAACCAGCAGCGGCGTATCCGGCGCCAGACTTGTGACCGCTATCGCCCCCACCACTGCGGCCAAGCCCATCACATAGCCGGTTGAAAGATCGATACCGGCCGAGATGATTACAAAGGTCTGGCCGATGGCCATAAGCAACACAAAGGCCATATTGGCCCCAATATTTTGGAAGTTGGTTAAGGAAAAGAAGCCCTGGCCGGTAATGGAGAAAAAAACAATCAGGCTCAACAGGAAGACCCAGGCCCAGGCCTGACTAACCAGCTCGATCATGCTGCGCGAGGCAGGGGCTTTGGGCTCCAAAACTTCTGTAGTTTGCATAGTCTGTCCTATCCGACGACGACTGAGGATTACCGTTCGTGGTACCAGATCTCTCTATTCAAAGTTTTCGTAATTACCGAAAAATAGAGACTTTACAGGTGGAGTGCGGCTTGAAAGCCGCACTCCACCCAGTGATTCGGTTATAGTTTATTCAGCGCTGCTCTTGTAGATAGCGGCCTGGGCTTCGGGTGTGTCGATATTGTCTGGGGTGATGATGGTGTAACCGGTCGGGTAGCGTTTCGGGATACCCGCGGTGTTACCGCCAATCGCCTGCACCGCATACTCAACGCCCACACTGCCCATCTCGGCCGGTGATTGCGCAATCACAATGTCCACCAAACCCTCGCTCAAGTCGGTAATCGCTTGCTCAGGCGCATCAAAGTTGGCCACTTTGACCTCACCCTGCAACCCTGCATTGTTAACCGCCTGGGCTGCTCCTTCAGCGCTAAACAAGTTCGCCCCAAAGATACCGCCCAAGTCCGGCTCGCGCTGCAACACCGCCGCCGTCTGCTCCGCTGCCACGGCCGCGCTGTCGCCGTTGTAGTCCACCCCAACCAGCTCCACCGCGCCATTCGTCGCTTCGATCGCGTCCTTACAGCCTTGCTCCCGTTGGTCCGTCGTGCTGATCCCCGGATTTACGTTTTGGATGTACAGCTTCCCGCTGCCGCCCATCGACTCAATGATCGCCTCGCACGCAATCCGACCCCCTTCCGTGTTGTCCGACCCCAGGTATGATAGCGGGAACGTCACCGGGCCACTCTCATAATCCCCATCCCCTATGAACGTGTCCACCGAGATCACCGGGACCCCCGCATCGTGCACCCGCTGCAACGGCTCGATCATCGCCTGCTTGTCTGTCGCCGCTACCAACAGCGCATCCACTCCCCGCGCAATCATCGCATCCACGATCGGCGTTTGCAGCACCGCGTTAAACTGGGCTGGCCCATCCACAATCAGGTCCACCCCCAACTCTTCCGCCTTCTCCCGCGCGCCTCGCTCCATCGTCACATAGAACGCATCCCCTTGCACCCCTACCACCAACGCTATTGTCGGCCGTTCACCGGTCGCCGTTTCAGCTTCCGCTTCCGTTGGCTCAGCGCTGCTCTTGTAGATAGCGGCCTGGGCTTCGGGTGTGTCGATATTGTCTGGGGTGATGATGGTGTAACCGGTCGGGTAGCGTTTCGGGATACCCGCGGTGTTACCGCCAATCGCCTGCACCGCATACTCAACGCCCACACTGCCCATCTCGGCCGGTGATTGCGCAATCACAATGTCCACCAAACCCTCGCTCAAGTCGGTAATCGCTTGCTCAGGCGCATCAAAGTTGGCCACTTTGACCTCACCCTGCAACCCTGCATTGTTAACCGCCTGGGCTGCTCCTTCAGCGCTAAACAAGTTCGCCCCAAAGATACCGCCCAAGTCCGGCTCGCGCTGCAACACCGCCGCCGTCTGCTCCGCTGCCACGGCCGCGCTGTCGCCGTTGTAGTCCACCCCAACCAGCTCCACCGCGCCATTCGTCGCTTCGATCGCGTCCTTACAGCCTTGCTCCCGTTGGTCCGTCGTGCTGATCCCCGGATTTACGTTTTGGATGTACAGCTTCCCGCTGCCGCCCATCGACTCAATGATCGCCTCGCACGCAATCCGACCCCCTTCCGTGTTGTCCGACCCCAGGTATGATAGCGGGAACGTCACCGGGCCACTCTCATAATCCCCATCCCCTATGAACGTGTCCACCGAGATCACCGGGACCCCCGCATCGTGCACCCGCTGCAACGGCTCGATCATCGCCTGCTTGTCTGTCGCCGCTACCAACAGCGCATCCACTCCCCGCGCAATCATCGCATCCACGATCGGCGTTTGCAGCACCGCGTTAAACTGGGCTGGCCCATCCACAATCAGGTCCACCCCCAACTCTTCCGCCTTCTCCCGCGCGCCTCGCTCCATCGTCACATAGAACGCATCCCCTTGCACCCCTACCACCAACGCTATTGTCGGCCGTTCACCGGTCGCTAGCGCAGCTCCGGCTTGCTCGCCGCTGGGGATACAAAGCTTCCAACCGGGTTCGATGACGTTGACATCGTCGATGCGGTTGTAGCTATCATCGGTCGCGGCTATGGCATTGGTCGCATCGGCGATAGCCTGGAAGGCCAGCGGGTTGCCAAAGGCTTTTTCGGCAATCTTGGACAGCCAGTCATCGGCCTGGACTACCACGTCTTGCTCGCAGACCACCTCTTCCTGGGCCAAGGTGTACGCCGGAGCGACAGAAAACAGCAGCGTCACCAGCACCAGCATGCTAAGAACATTCACCATCTTCTTCATTGATGTAAAGCCTCCTCATTAAGGTTTATTTGATGATGTTGATGATTCGCCAGGCCTCCGCCGGCCTGACACGGAACGAAATTGGTCCTATTATAATTTAGATGCTTTCGTCTTGCACCAGCCTGGGAAAATAATTCTCCTCCTTTCTGTACCCTTGAAATCGCACTCCCCCAGACTATAGCCTATTGAGAGTTAACCTTTCACCGCGCCCAAGGTCAAACCGCGGACGATATAGCGTTGGGCCATTAGGGCCAAAATCGTGGGTGGCAACATGGTCAGCAAAACTCGAACCCCCACAAACCAAAACTGGACACCGCGGGTGTGCTCCGCACCGGCGATAATTACAGGCATAGGGATGGCCGACTTGCTGGTCAGCGACAGGGCAAACAGAAACTCGTTCCAACTAAACGCCAGGCAGATGATCCAGGTAGCGACGAGGCCGGGAGCTACCAGCGGTAGAGCGATCCGAGTAAACGCTTGAAAGCGCGAGGCGCCATCGACCAAGGCCGCGTCTTCCAGCTCGAGCGGCAGCTCACGGAACATTTGGCTAAGGATAATCACCGGAAAGGGCAGGGTGAAGGTAGCATTGAGTAAAATTAGGGCCCAAACCGAGTCCAGTAGGCCAAGTTGTCGCATGAGCAAAAAGAAGGGAATAACAAACAGAACCGGGGGCATTACCCGCTGAGATATAAACCAGGTGGTTAACGAGCCATTGTCGATCCGGCGGAACCGGAACCGGGCCAGGGCATAGGCGGCCAGCGTACCCAGTAAAACGGCCAAGGTAGCCGAGCCCATCGAAATGATCGTGCTATTAAGCAGCGCGCGCCGAATTTCGGGGATGGCCAGCTCGGCCGCCCAGTGTTCCAGAGTGGGGGTGAATTGCAGGAAAGGAATCCAGGTCGCCTGGAAAGTGTCAGCGGGTTTTTTAATAGAGTTGAGGAAAGCCCAGTAAAAAGGGAAAAGCACCCACAACAAGGCCACCACAATGATGATACCAATCAGAACTTTTCCAGCTACGGTCAACGGTTTCTTGGACATCTTCCTCACCTTGGTAACTCGTACAGCGTCCGGATACGGCCGTATAGCAAAGAGACAATTACCATCACAATAATCAACAACAAAAAACCCTGGGTGGCCGCATAACCGTGATCAAAAAAGCGGAGCGCGGTGCGATAAGTGAACAAACTGTAAACTTCAGTGGCCCGGCCCGGTCCCCCCAAAGTAAGACTAGTGGGGATGTCGAAAACCTTGAATGCTTCCACCACGCGCAACAACAGGATCAACCACAAGGTTGGCGCCATGAGCGGCAGGGTAATATTTCGAAATAAAGCGAAACCTGACCCGCCGTCGACGCGGGCTGCTTCGTAGAGGTCTTGAGGCAGGCCCTGAAGGGCAGCCAGTGAAACTAAGAAGACAAATGGCGTCCACTGCCAGATATCGATGATCATCACGGCCACCGGGGCCCAAGTCGGATTTGACAGCCAAGGACGTCCTGTCCCGCCCAGAGCCGTGATCAAGGAATTAATGGGGCCATTGCTCTCGTAATATAGGGTAATGCCCAGGTACCCCATAGCCACTGGAGTAGCAAAGAGGGGTAGGGTCATCAGAGCTCGGAAGAGGTTTTTGCCCTTCACCTCCTGGTTGAACAGCAAGGCCAGGCCAAATCCAAGCACCATTTGAACACTAACGGTGACAAGGACAAAAGTTACGGTGACCAGCAGCGCGCCTCGTACGTTTTGGTCGGTAAAGAGACGCGCAAAGTTATCAAACCAGATGAATTGGTTACGCTGCCCATAACGAAAACTCCAAAAGCTGGTAAAAACTGCGTACAACAACGGGAATATCGTGAACACCAAAATCCAAACAGCTGCTGGCAAGATAAAAAATACTCCGCTGTTATCGCCCGTTCTGCGAGCTGGAAGATTTTGGATCGATGGATTGGATGATGACTTAGGTGTATCGGTTCTTAAGGTCAAGATCTCACCTTCTTTCTGGCTCGTCTGTATGATCGACCGAACCGAGTTCGACCACGAGCATGAACACTAGGGGGATCGATCCAGGCCTAGCGCAAATTCAAGTCCCCCGGCCTGCTGCGCTACGGCCAAATCAGACCTGGCAAGTTTTGACAACCTGCCAGGTCTGTAACCTAAGAATTTAGAAGCCTAAAGAGGCGCGATAAATCTCAGCTTGTTGGTCACGACCTAAGCGGTCAGTGATTTGCTCAAATTCGGCTGTGGTCGCCTGTAAAGCTTCCTCGGGTGAGACCTGACCGGTTGCTGCTTCGGAGAGGTGAATGTCGAGGGCAGTCCAGTATTCGAACGTACCGGGGATGCGAAGATACGGGAACTGGAGTTCGGCGCTGAAGTTGTCATAATAGGCTTTAGTGTAGTCGCGAATGTCTTGCTCATCCCAGCCAGCGGCTAGATAGTCTTCGACACTAGCATCACCTTCCGGGGGTAGATAGTGGCTAAAGCGGCCTGGATCAGCCCCATCCCAACCGCGGGCGGCGTAAACCACTGACTTTTCCTTGGTCGCCATCAGGGCCAACAAGTAGTAGGTCGCCTCAGGCGCGTCGGAGAATTTGGAGATAACGCCGGCCCATGAGCCACCGGTCGTATTGCCGACCTGGTTGGGGCTCTCAGTTGCTACCCACTCATCGGTGGCCACGTTGTAATACTCCATCGTCCCCGGCATAGGCGCCGCCCCGATTTTACCTCTGACCTGGCTGCCCTCCTGCTGGGCCAATGATCCTAAGTCGCCCCAGGTGAAGGTTAAGGCTGCCTGACCCCGCAAGAAATGGTCCCAACTTTCGCCCAAGCTCCAGCCGAGCATGGCTTCGGGACCAAACTGAACCAGGTCGACCAGCGTTTCCATGGCCCGCACATGGCCAGGGCTATCCATCAACGGCTCCATTGTCTCAGGATCAAACCAGTAAAGTTGGGGATTGTCCGGCCCAATGACAAAGGGCGCCGAGAAAGACATAAAGTGGAACATGCCTTGCCCGCCGACCTTAAGGTGCATGGTTAGCCCACTGTCAGGGTCACCATCGCCGTTGAGGTCTTTGCCATTGAAGTACTCAGCCACGTCGCGGAACTGATCCCAGGTCGTCGGCACCGCCAGCGGGTAGCCGTACGCCTCTTCAAAAGCGGCCTGGTGCTCAGGGTCTTCCAACAGATCACGGCGGTAATACATCACCTGACCATCATGGTCGTTGGCCACCATGTACTTCTTGCCACCATATTCCAGCAGCGAGCGCGGTCCCGGCTGGACATCGTCAATATCCCACTGCGGGAAACGCGGGTCATTGTAATATTCGTCGTAAGGGATGATGAAGTCCCCGCCAACCAGGTCGCCCAACCACCAGGCGCCGGCAATCGAGGTGTCGTACTGGCCGGTCCCGGTCGTCAGGTCAGTCATCAACTTGGGGAAGTGCTCAGCAAAGGGAACCTCAACGATTTCAAGGGTTGCGCCAGTGGCGGCCTCAAACTCGTCACGCACTTCATAGAAGGGGCCGGAGATAGGGCCCTTTTCACCGGCGGTATTGACAATGACCGTAACAGTCTGCCCGGTAAAGGGGCAACTATCGCCACAAGGTTCGGCCACAACCGGCGGCAGAATATCGCCAGCTTCAACAACCGTGGCGGCTTGACCTTCGTCGACAACCGGGCCGGTTTCTTCAGCCGCTTCTTGTTGAGCCTCTTCGACTGCTTCCTCAACGGCTTGCTCAACTTCCTCAGCAGCTTGCTGAGCTTCCTCAACCGCTTCGCCGGCTGCTTCTTGAACTTCTTCGGCAGCCTGCTCAGCAGCTTGCTGAGCCTCTCCGGCTGCCTGTTGGGCTTGTTCAACAGCGGGCTGCGCTCCGCAGGCTGCCACCAGCAGTAGCCCAACCAGCACACTTATGATCAAGATCATCTTCTTCAACAACATCGTAGATTTGCTCCTCCACTTTGAGAATTAACCTAAAGCATTTGGATTTAAAACCTTGTTATGCCAATCAATTAAATGTGTTGAGCAATTTGGTCAAATTTTTCCTCCTTCCTTATTTATTTCCAGGATTTGTAATAGCTCTGACATCACTTACTAGCGGCCGAAACTAACTGCCCTCTAAGGCGGCCAGCGCCTCATTGACAGAACCGTTATCGTGAATGATGTGTCGTAGTGCGCGGATCATCCCTTGCGGATCGCTGCTCTGCCAGATATTGCGGCCAAAAACCACACCCGCCGCCCCGGCTTGCAACGAGTCATAAACCACCTGCAAGGCGCCACGGAGGGTATCCATCTTAGGACCACCGGCGATGAGCACCGGCACCGGACAGTTTTCAACCACCTGGCGGAAATCATCGATATCGCCGGTGTAGTAAGATTTCACGTAATCCGCACCGCGCTCAAAGGCCAGGCGGGCAGCGATGGCCATAGCGTGTCCGGACATCGGCTCGCGAACGACTTCACCGGGGCAGGGTAGCGCTTCAACCATGAAAGGCATATTAAGCCGCAGACAGTCGCCGGCCACCCGCGCGACCATTTGGAACGTTTCCAACTCGACCGGAATGCCGACGAACATATTGGTAACTACCCCATCCGCGCCCAACAGCAGGGCATCTTCCACCTCAAACTGCTGGCTGTACTCCGTGTAGGCCATCCAATCTTGACTGAGCAGGCTAGGACCACTATCGAGCCGCATAATAGTAGGAATACGGCCGATGAGTTGGTGGCGATAGCGCTTGATGATCCCGAAGGTGGTCATCACCGCGTCGGCGCCGGCCTCGACAGCAGCGTCGATGACCTGACCGGGATCTTCCAACCCGGCAATTTTGCCGTGAACGATGGCGTGGTCCATTGCCAGGATAAGGGCTTTACCGTTATTTGCTAAGAGAGACATAGGGCTCCGTATTTTCTATAGATTCTAGATTCAATGAGATTTCAGGGGTTGCCCCCTGGTAAAACTTAAAACATGAAACGTCATCAACTTTTTAGGCATGATCTTGCTTCAACTCAGTATTTCTGTGACCATGACCTCCATTTCTCGAGCGGCCTCGGCCGGTAAGGCCCCAAGTTCCAGATCAATATGAAAGACCCCACCGGCGGGAATAACTTTCAGGTTGCCTTTGGCTTTTTCCGCCGTGTAACCTTCCGGCTCGGCGGTGGCCGGCTCGTTCATCCCGAGGGCATCCTGATCGGCGGTGCGGCTGATCCAACGAACGCCGTGGTCGAGTTGAGCGGGCCGGTGGCTGATGAAATCGGCGCTGCCATCGGGATGGATTTGCATGGTGTGCGCCCAGCCCGCCGCATCGGCTAAGTAGTCGATCAAAAAGACCACCTCAGGGTCAAAGGCCAGATCGGGAGTGAGAATGTTGTGCTTTTCGGGCTGAATGGCCAAATCCTCCAGCAGTTCACGATAACCGGGCGGCGGGCTAATGTGCGAAGGGATGCTACGCCGGACACGAACGTGCGTCGGATCGCAGGGCGCGCTGTAAACCAGCCGACCATGATCCACCGGCCGGAAGTTGACATGGGCCAGATACATGACCTCCATCGGCGATTTTTTCAAGTTACGAACATCCAACGAGACTGGGATCCGGCCGGAGTTGGCATACAGCTTGACCCACGGTTGGGCGATGTAGTTATGGCTGAAAGCCACGGTGTAGCGAAATTCGCCGGTCAGCCCCAAATACGAGCCGCGCTCATCCTGGCCGATGAGCAGTTGGGCGCTCTGATAGGCGGCGTTGGGCAGCTCACCGTGCAGGGCATGGGTGTCAGCCTCGGTCGGCACGCCCATAGCCGTGGCTCCACAGTGGAGCAAAAAACCGCCATACGTCCGCAGGTAGTCGGTCGTGGGATAGGGCTCGCTGAACATCGACTTCATCGTGAGAGTCCGGCCGTAGAATTGAGCGTCCCAGATTTGCTGGCCTTGATAGGGCAGCAAGATCAGCTGCCCTAACTGATTGCTCAGCCGCAGAGCGCACACCCCGGTCCGATAGCGAAAGATCGAGGCGGTCAAACCCTCGAACTCGGCCAGCGTTTTTTCAGCATCGGTAAAAAAGTAGGGTTGTAGATTTATCTCAGTTTGCCAAGGCATCGTTGTCTTCCTTCATGACTTTCAACGTCACCTTAAAGTTGCCCCCTAGGCTTAGGGGGCTGCCCGGTTTGCCCCCGGACAGCCCCAGCCGTCGATTTAAAACACAGCTTTATTCGTACAGGAGCGGCTTGATCTCGTCGGAGTCGACGTTGGTCTGATCGTACCAATGGAAACCGGTGTCGATGTTCTTTTCGACGGTTTCGCCCTTGAGCGTCTTAACCGCCGCTTCAACACACTTGTAGCCAATACCAATCGGGTCTTGAGTGATAGCCCCGGCTTCGGTACCGGCCTTGATGGCGTCGATCTGTTGCTTGCCGGAGTCATAACCGATGACGACAATCTCACCTTCTTTGCCCATTTCCTTAACCGCGTTCAAAACCCCGATGATTGAACCTTCGTTCGCCCCAAAGAAGCCTTTAAGATTGGGGTGGGCCTGGATAATGGCTTTAGCCAGGTCGGTCGATTTGAGTTGGTCGCCGCCGCCGTACTGGACATCGACGATCTGAATATCCGGATACTTCTCCCCAATTTGATTGACAAAGCCATCGCGGCGGTCAATCCCGGTCCGGCTGGTTTGGTCGTGGACGATCACCGCCACTTCACCGGAGCTGCCAATCAGCTCGGCCATTTTGTCGGCGGCCAGGGCGGCGGCAGCGATGTTGTTGGTAGCGGCGGTGGCAACCGGAATATCGCTGTCCACACCGGAGTCAAAACCAACCACCGGAATGCCTTCGGACTTGGCGCGTTCCAGCATAGGCACCAAGGCTTTGCTGTCCAAGGCCGCCAGACACAAAGCGGCCGGTTTCTTGTCGAGTGCCGCCTGGACCATTTCGACTTGCTTGTCAACCATCGCCTCGGTTTCAGGGCCCTCGAAGGTGATATCGACATTAAAATCAGCAGCAGCTTTGTCGGCGCCGGCGTTAACGGCTTGCCAGAACTGGTGTTGGAAGCCTTTCGAGACAATGGCGATGTAAGGTTTTTCAGCCGTTTGCTCTTCAGCTCCGGAAGACGACGACTCGGCCGGAGCAGCTTGGGGGGCAGGGGTCGGGGCGGCGCCACCGCAAGCTGCCAGTAAAACAGTTACTAGAACCAAGCTAAAAAAGACAAAAAACAGTTTTTGGGTTTTCATTGAATTCTCCTCGTTGAAAATTGTTTATACTCAAGCTCCATTGTGGAGCAGTTCAACCCGATTATTTTTGGCCCCGGCGGATAATATCCATGTAGACCGCCAAGATCACAATGCCGCCGGTGACCACAATTTGCCACTCTTGCGGCACCGACAAAATGCGCAGACCGTTGGTCAGCACACTGATGATGAAGGCCCCGATGATCGTGCCCAAAATCGTGCCTTCACCCCCGCTCAAGGAGGTACCACCGATCACCACGGCCGCAATCGCATCCAACTCGTAACCGGCGCCAAGAGCCGGTTGGGCCGAGTTAAGCCGGGAGGCGATCAAGACCCCGGCCAGACCGCTAAACAAACCACCGAGGCTATAGATGGCAATTTTCCAAGCGCTCACGTTCACCCCGGACAGCCGGGCCGCTTCTTCATTGCTGCCCAAGGCAAAGGTATACCGGCCTAAAACCGTTTTGGTCAGGATAAGGTGGGCCACAATCGCCGCACCGAACAAAATCAGGACCGCATTGGGGATGTCGAAACCCGGAATGATCGCGCCCATCACCGAACCCATCGCAATGCTGTTAAAAGCAGGCGTATCGTTAAAATAGATCGGCTTCAAGCCGGAAATGACCAGGGCCAGCCCTTTAGCCACGTACAGCATGCCCAGGGTAGCGACAAAGGGCGGGATGCGCATTTTGGCAATAATGACCCCGTTGACAAAACCGGCCAGCCCACCGGCGATCAGGCCGGCCAGCACTCCGATGGGCAGAGGCAGCCCCCAATAGGTAATGAATACCCCGGTCATCACGGCGGCAAAAGTCATGACCGTGCCCACCGAGAGGTCAATCCCGGCGGTAATGATGATGAAGGTCACGCCCAAAGCCAGCACGCCGTTCACCGCCGTCGCCAACAAAATCCCTACGATATTGCTAAACTGGAAAAAGTTGGGAGAGGCTAAAGAAAAGGCCACGAAGAGCACAATCAGCCCGGCAAACGCCATCAGCCGCTGCATGATATCCGAGCGAAGGAGGGATCGTTTTTGAACGGTTTCGGCTATTTCCATTTCCGGCTTCATCTCCATTTCCATCGTTAAACACCCTCCAATTCTTGAGAGGCCAGGGCTGCGCCATTGGTGTTCATCACCCCTTCGCGCTGGGTCGCATAAGTCATAATCTTTTCCTGAGTCGCCTCGGCAATGCTCAACTCACCCGTAATCCGGCCCTCACACATCACAATAATGCGGTGGCTCATGCGCAGGATTTCCGGCAGTTCCGACGAGATCATAATGATAGACTTGCCTTGCCGAGTCAGGTCGTTGAGTAACTTGTATATCTCACTCTTGGCCCCCACATCAATCCCGCGTGTCGGTTCATCAAAGATCAAAATATTCGTATCGGCCGTAAGCCACTTGGCAATAACGACCTTCTGCTGATTTCCCCCCGACAGATTCTTAACTCTCTGTTGGACGCTGGGCGTTTTGATAGAGAGCGCTTTGACGTAATGAACCGCGATCTGGCGAGTTTTGACCCCATTGACCCAGCCAAGAAGGCCGAGAAACTTTTTTAGTGTGGCCAGCACGATGTTAGCCTCTACATCCATGCCCACGGTCAGCCCGTACCGCTTCCGGTCCTCCGAGAGATAACCGATACTGTGCCGCACCGCGTCACCCGGACTGTTGATCACCACCTTTTTGCCTTGAATATAAATTTCCCCGGAGTCGAGGCGGTCCGCCCCAAAAATCGCCCGGGCGACTTCGGTGCGACCGGCGCCCATCAGCCCGGCAAACCCCAGAATTTCGCCCTTTTTCAGCGTGAAGCTAATGTCCTTAAGCGCGTTAGCCCGGTTGAGATGCCTCACCTCCAGGACCACTTCTGAACTGGCGGTTTCGGGGATCTCGGGCGCCGACTCATAAATGGTGCGGCCGACCATCATGCTGATTATCTGATCAATGGCCACCTCTCGGGTCGGCTTGGTATCAATATAGCGGCCGTCCCGCATTACCGTGATCCGGTCGGAAATTTGTTTAAGCTCTTCCAGCCGGTGCGAAATGTGAATAATCCCTACCCCTTTATCCCGGAGTTGGCGGATAATCCGGAACAGCTCCTCGATTTCGGCCTCGGTCAGGGCGGCTGTCGGCTCGTCCATAATCAACACTTCGGAGTTATAGGACAGAGCTTTGGCAATTTCAATCATCTGCTGCTTGGCCACCGTCAGATTGGCCACCTTGGTTCGGGGATCCAGCTTGAGATGCATCGTGGCCAGCAGGTGCTCTGTTTTCTCGTTGATTTCTTTTTCATCCAGAAAAACTTTGAGCTTTGAACGCGGCTCGCGCCCGATGAAAATGTTTTGAGCTACCGTCAAATGGGGCATCAGGTTGAGTTCCTGGTGAATCATACTAATGCCCAAAGCTTGAGCCGCTCTGGGGTTGGGGATTTCAACCTCCCGGTTCCTGTAAAGAATCCGACCGCTATCTTTAGCATAGATACCGGCCAACACTTTCATCAAGGTGGACTTGCCCGCCCCATTTTCGCCGACCAGGGCATGCACTTCACCCGGTCGAAGTTCAAACCGACACTGGCTCAAGGCCTGAACGCCGGGGAAACTCTTATCGATGCCCTCCATCAAAACCAAGCTTTCGCTGCTCATCGAATATCCTCTACAGGTTCAACCTAAACCATCTCTAGGGCCAACTTGCAGCACGACTCGCGGATAATGAGTTCCACCGGGATTGGTTGAGGCGGCTCAATCACTTCGCCGTTGATCAAGCGCATCAGTAAGCGGGCCGCCAACTGCCCTAACCGGTACGTCGGCTGGCGGACTACCGTCAAAGGTGGGGTAAAAAGTGGAGCCCAGTCGTGGTCGTCAAAACTAATCAAGGAGATATCCTCCGGACAGCGCAGCCCTCGTTCCTTAAAGGCATAGAGGGTGCCCAACGTCATCTGGTTGTTGGTGACAAAAATAGCCGACGGCCGCTCCGGGGAATCCAACAGTTTGCCGAGTTCATGATAGGCGCTGGGGGTCATTTGATTGTTGGTGGCCAGACGCACCGTCGCTCCGGATGAACTATTTTGGGTGCCATAGAACCGGGGATCGGCTCGCACAATGAGGGTCTCATCGACAGGTAGCCCACCGTCACGCAGCGCTCGCATGTAGCCGGCCACCCGGGCCCGCAACGTAGAGATGTTTTTCATACCCATCAACACCGCAATCCGGCGATGGCCTAACTCAATGAGGTACTGGGTAGCCCGGTAAGCCCCGCCTTCATTATCGACGCACACCAGCGGTGCATCGATATTAGGAGCGCTCCGGTCGAGCAGGACAATCGGGGTCTTGATTTCGGCCAGATGGAGGAGGCGATCAGACGGGACGCCGGTTGGGGTAATGATTAAGCCGTCAATCTGGCGCGCCGACAGCAGCCGCAAATATTCGTCTTCGCGCTGCGAGTCTTCATCGGTGTTACAGAAAATGGTATTGAGGCCGTGCTGATTGATCACATCTTCAACCCCACGGGCCACTGCCGTGAAGAAAGGATTGGTGATATCGGAGACAATCAAGCCGACGGTTTGCGTGGAGTTAGTAGCTAGGCCCCGAGCAATGGAACTCGGCAGGTAATTGAGGGCCTCTACAGCGGCCAAGACCCTTTGCCGGGTTTCTTCCCGGACAAAGCGGGTGCCGTTGAGGACGTGTGAAACGGTTGCGGTCGAGACCCCGGCCTTGCCGGCTACATCTCGAATGTTGACTCTGGTCATTGAAAGATTCTACGCCTGTGTAGATAAAATAAATTCGGCAACCTGGGAGGTAAGCGGTTACGTAAGCGGTTAAACCCACTATATCACGAGATTAGAGACAAGTCAAATTCCGAATTTTTAGGAAGATCTGTCCCAAATTTTAGGAGTCTGGCCGGGGAGATCGTTTTACAGAGCCTGGGTCTTGGGGTACAATCATCCTGACCCTAGCGACGTCATCGCTAGGGTGGACTCTACCACTTATACCTATGAAGGGAGATTTCAATGAAGAATCACCGCGCTGCCTATGAGCTTTTAGCCGAGGACCTAGCCGATAAAGGTCTCGACCTGGAGACGATCAAAGCCGATTTGAAACAGCAGCGGATTGAAACGCCGAGTTGGGGCTACGCTAACAGCGGGACTCGCTTCAAGGCTTTTGCCTGGCCCGGCGCCGCCACCACAACCCGCGAAAAACTGGATGACGCCGCCATGGTCCACAAGCTGACCGGGATCGCCCCCTCGGTGGCGATCCATATTCCCTGGGACAAACCGGCGGATGCGGACTACGACGCCATGCGCCAATACGCCGCAGAGCAGGGTGTTACCATCGGGGCGGTTAACCCCAACGTCTTTCAAGATAACGAGTACAAATTGGGCTCTTTAGGCAATCCGGCGCCTAGCATTCAGGAACTAGCGCTCGACCATATCTTAGAATGCTGTGAGATCATGGAGAAAGTCAAGAGTAATGTCCTCAGTCTCTGGTTTGCCGACGGCACCAACTATGCCGGCCAAGACAGCCTGCGCGGGCGCAAACGCCGCTTTGAGACTCACTTGGCTACGGTTTACCAGCATTTGTCCCGCCACAGCCGGATGCTGATCGAGTACAAGTTTTTCGAGCCGGCCTTTTACAGCACCGATATTCCGGATTGGGGCACGGCCTACGCCTGGTGTCTCAAGCTTGGCCCTCAAGCCCAAGTTCTGGTCGATTTGGGTCACCATGCCCAGGGCGTCAACATCGAGCAGATTGTGGCCTTTTTGTTGGATGAAGGCCGGCTGGGCGGATTCCATTTTAACAACCGCAAGTATGCCGATGATGACCTTATGGTCGGCAGCACCAATCCCTATGAACTGTTTCTCATTTATAATGAACTGACCGACGCGGCCCAAAGCGACGATGAACAGGTCAGCCGCACCGCTAAAAACGTGGCCTATATGCTCGATCAGTGTCACAATATCGAAGGCAAAATGGCCCCGATGATCCAATCGGTCCTCAATTGCCAGGAAGCTTATGCCAAATCGCTGCTGGTACCGCGGGCGATGCTGGCCCAGGTTCAAGCCGCCGGCGAAGTCTTGGAAGCTCACCGCCTGCTCAACGAGGCCTACACCACCGACGTCCGGCCCCTTCTGGCCGTGGTTCGCGAAGAGATGGGCCTCGCCCTTGATCCCATTGCCGCTTATCGCTTGAGCGGTTACGAGCAAAAAATCCGCCAGGAGCGCGGCCTGGCCTCCACTAGCGGTGGCTTTCAGTAACACCCAATTACATTTTTGGAGGATTGGAGGTTTCCACCCGCCCCGTCCACCTTTTATCCAATCCTCCAACCCTCCAACCCTCCATCCTTCCATCCTTCCATTCTTCCTCCACCCCTTCGGATTTCACTGGACCTTGCTGTCGCCATACCGGCGTGTTATAATCCCAAAGATTACATAAGCTGCCCGACGCAGCATGGCACGCCACCGATGCACAAGATCACAGTCCGGCTTAACCGAATGATCGCCCTCGTTCTGACCATTTTCAGCCTGACTGCGCTCCCCGCGATCGCTCAATCCGGCCCCTACCCTCAACTCACTCTCCACGGTGTCTACCAGTTGGGTCTCCCTGGCGGTAACATCAGTCTGCCGCGCCACTTGGCTTGGGATCACCCGAGCGGCCAACTGTACATCCTTAATGAAGGCAGCGCCGAAACTAACACCGGGCTGAGCGTGGTCCAGCCGGCGACCGGCCAGTTCACCGCTCACCTCAAGCTCGGCCCGGGCTATCACCAGGCCCTCGATCTACAACTCGACTCTGAGGCGGGGTACCTTTACGCGCTCTGGGCAAATCCGACCCCGCCTGATCAAACCACCTTGACCGTCATCGAGCGCGACTCGCTGCAGGTCGTCGGAGAAATCGCTAACCCGGTCAGGATCGCTGCCGGTGAGGGCCAACTCTACACCGCTAACCTGGGCCAGGTGGCCCGTTACCCCGCCGGCCAAAGCACTAACCCCGTCCGGACGGCGGCCCTGGCCTCCGACGCGGTCGGCCCGCTGGCCTTCGATCCGGCCAACGACCGGCTTTACCTGGCCCGGGCCCTTGAAGGAGTCTGGCAGATCGAAATTCTTGAGGCCGAGACTTTAGCCTCGCTCGGCGACTACCCGATTGGCGCCGGCGACCCCATCTTCGGCCAGGTACTCGATATTTTGCTGCGAGCTAACGAAGTCCTGGTGGTCGCGGCCACCGGCAGCGCCAATCTGCTTTACCGAATGACTCCCGCTGGCGAACCGGTCGGGCGCCCCATCGAGCTCGGTCCGCGCTTTGATCCGGCCGGCCTGGCTTTAGCCGGCGACACGCTTTACTTCAGCAACGGCCACTTTGCCACGACTGACCCGGCCTTCGCTCATGAACCGGGACCGGCTTTAGGCCGGCTCAATCTGGCCAACTTGTCATTTCAAAGCGAACTCCGCCTGCCGGCTAACGTCGAGGCCCTGGTCATCGACCCGGCTGCCACGCAAGCCTACGGTCTGGCTCCGTCCGGCAACCGGCTGTATGCCATCGACCTGGCCGATGAAACGGTTGAGACGTTCAGCACCGCGGTGACGCTCAAAGACCTGTTGGTCGATGAAGCGACGAACCGGCTGTATGTCTCCGACAGCAGCAACCGGATCCGGCTCTTGGACGGCGACACGCTCGAGAGCCTGGCCGAAACGACCTTGACCGGTAATCCGGCCGACTTTGGCTTTAGCCAGGCCAGTTTTTCCGGCGAGCTGGCCCTCGATCCGCAGCGCGCGCGGTTGTACGTCAGTGGGCTGCCGGCTTTGGTCCTTGACAGCAAAACGCTGGCCGAGCTTGAAACGATTGACCCAGGCGGCCAGATCGAACCCGACCCGGCCGCGGGTGTCCTCTACCTGACCAACTGTGGCGTTACTGTGCTTGAGGCGGAGACCCTGCGCCAAGAGGCTGTGCTGCCAGGTAGCGCCCCGCGCAGCGATAATCCGCTGCCACCCAACCCTTGCGTCGTCCGCGGCGAAGTGGATGTGGCCCACCGGCGGCTGTTGGCCACGACCTTTAACGGCATCCCCGGCTCCAACGGCGGCAGTTTGCTCTATGTCTACGACCTGACGGTCACGCCCACTTTGACTTACAGTGGCACTGACCTGAGCCTGGTCAGCGTCGAACCCGCCGGCCCGGATTTGGTCTTGGCCAATCACGTGGAAAATAGCCATCGCCGCCTGCGCCTCCTCGATCTGGGCCGGCCGGCGCCGCGATTCACCGAGCAAATGCTCGGTCTGTCCGGTGAGGCCTTGTACGATCCGGCTAGCCAACGCTTTTACATCAGCGACTGGGATCACCCCCGCCTGCTCACGCTCGATAGCGCGACTCTCGAAGTGCTGGGCGAAACGCGGCTGCCGCCTGGCCGTAGCTACCGCCTGACCGATTTCGACTCGCAGCGGGGGCGGCTCTATTTAATCGGGCCGGACGGCGAACTCCTGGTCGCCTCAACGAGGGCGGCAGAGAGATCAGAAATTGAGTTGGCCCCCGCCGAGGAGCGCCCGGCCGACGGGCCAGTATTGTGGCTCGGCGCTAGCGGCGACAACCTGTTCGCCCAAATTCAGTCCGCTACCGGCGACTACAGCTCGACAACCGGCCTTTTCCGCAGCGATGACGGCGGCCAAAGCTGGCGAGACCTGAGCGCCAGCCTGCCGCCGCTGCCGGTCCGCGCTGTAGCGGTCTCGCCCAATTTTGATGAGGATCAAACCCTCCTGGCCAGTTTGTTACAGCCGGGCCAAACTGGCGGCCTCTACCGCTCCACCGATGGCGGCCAGAGTTGGTCGGCGGCGATGGCCGGGCTGCGTGACTTGTGGGTGGAAGGGCTGTTCGTCTCGCCTAATTTTGATGAAGAAGGGCTGCTGTTTGCGCGTACCACCTATGGCGGCCTGCACCAGTCGCTCGACCGGGGCCAAAGCTGGACGGCCCTGGCCGAGCTTGACCCCAACGGCCTGTTCCCGACCGCTACCACGGCCCAAGCCGCGGCCTTTAGCGATAAGGGGGTCGTCTTGGTCAGTCAAGATCTTGATCAACCACTGGCCGGCTCGCCGGCGGCGCTGACGTCCGAGACCGACGGGCTGTTCCTGACCACTATTGAGCCGGACGGCAGTCTGTCCGAGTGGCTGCGAGTGCTCGATGGGCCGGCCGGGACGCTGGCCCTCAGCCCGGACGGCGAGGTCGGGCTGGCCTTCGGGGCGAGCGGTCTGTGGCGCTCGGTAGACGGCGGGTTGAGTTGGGCCGCGGCCGGGGCGGGCTTAAGCGGTATCGATAATTTGAAGCCGGGGGAGATTTTCTTCTCGCCCAATTTTGAGACGGATCAGACCATCTACTTTTTCTTCCGGGACGAATTTGGCTTGACTCCGGGCCTTCTCTTTCGCTCCAGGGATGCCGGACAAAATTGGCAGCCCTGGCAGCCGCCGGCTGAAGCCGGCAAAATTACGGCGTTGACCTTCAGCCCGGAGGGTGAACTCCTACTGGGTAACGCGGGGGGTGAGATCAGCCGGATGACAATGGCCGCCTTAAGCTGGGACGAAAAGAAAAATCGGACAGGCACCGGGGGTGATGAAGCCGCAAATGCGGACGTCGTTTCAGTCGCCATCGCGCCGGACACGGCCGGCCCGACGCTGCTGGCTGTCAGCAGCCGGCAGGGCCTGTTCGTTTCCGAAGATGGCGGGCAACAGTGGGCTCAGACCGATTTTCCAGCCCGAGGCTACGGCTACGCTCTAACCCGCTATCGACTAAGTGTCTCGCCAAATTTTGCCAAAGATCAAACCGTCTTTGTGGCCACGGGGCGCAGCCTGCATCAATCGACCGACGGCGGCCGGAGTTGGACCCAACTCGAGCTTGATTTAGGCCGCCGGACTAGCCAACCCCTCTCGTTTCCGGCCCAACGGGTGGCGCTTTCGCCTGACTTTGCTCACGACTCGACGATGCTGGTCAGCACCTCGCAAGGCGTCTACCGGTCGACCGATGGCGGCCAACGGTGGCGGCAGACCTTAAATTTTGACGTCGAAACCAGCCATGCCGACCTGCTTCTCTTTGGCTCGGATGGCCAAACGACCTACGCTCGCTCTGGCTACGCGCAGAACCTCTACAAAAGTGAAGACGGTGGGCAAAGCTGGCAAGAACAGCCCGGCGAAGCGGATTTCTTCTCGGTGATGGATGGCGCTGTCAATAACCGGGGTGAACTGACGATTGCCCTGGAGTTTGAGGCCCGCTTGCTGCAAACGGATCTGCAGACCGCCGGCTGGCGAGAAATCAAGGGCCCGGCGGAACTGGTGGATATCACCGGGGTTGTCTCCTTTAGCGACTCGACCTTGGTCATCGGCGGTTCAGGTGGCCTCTTCCGGAGTGACGATGCCGGCCAAAGCTGGCAAAAGCTGGGCCAGTCGAGTCCGCTGGCTGGAGCCACCGTGACCGGCTTGGTGGGGCAAGCCGCGTTCTTAATCGCGACCCTGGCCGACGGTTCGATCTTCCTCTCCCCCGACAGAGGAGAGAATTGGCAAGATATTTCTGTTTTCGAGAGGAATTAGGAGTCAGTATGGGCGAGAGCAACACCGATCGCAAACGCAAGCAGGTCGTCTTCCGGCTGCTTGAGGCTGTTTTCAGCGGCCATGAGTTTGACAACTTCCTGGCCCGCCATTTTCCAGAGGCCGAGGCTGACACGCCGCCAGGGACGACCACCTCGCACAAAATGCAGATGCTGATCGATTACTGCGCCCGGCAGGGAAACATCAAAGCGCTGCTCGATCAGATTGAGAAGGCCAAGCCGGAGTCCTACCGCAAGTTTGTAAAGGGCATCAAAGAAGAACCCAGCCAGCTCGACTTGCCGTCACCGCGCCGGTCGCGGCCGCCCCGCGGTCCCCGCACCGAGAGCGAGATCATGGATACCCAAAGCAGTCTGCTGCACGATCAAGAGATTGCCAGCCGCTACCGCTTTGAGGAAGTGCTGGATCGCAGCGGTATGGGCGCGGTCTTTAAGGCCTACGACACCAAGTTGGATATTCCGGTCGCCATTAAAGTCATCGACCTGGAGCGAGTCGATCAGCCGGCCGCGCGAGAGCGAGTCAAAAAAGAGGTTCAGACCGCCATTAAGCTGGACCATCCCAATGTCGTCAAAATCTATGATTTCGGTGAGGTCGGCTCGCTACTGTACATCGTAATGGAGTTCATTCCTGGTTACAACCTAGATCAGGCTCGACAGCTCTTCAAACACACCGATTTAGGGCAGTTGCTCCAAATTGGCCGGGAAATCTGTCTGACCGTCGATTATATGCACCAACACGGGGTGCTGCATCCGGGCACCAAGCCGGAAAACATTATGCTCAAACCCGGGATCGAAGGCTCCAAAGCCTGGACACCGGTGATGATCAATCTGGGCCTGCTGCGGCCTAACCGGGAGGTGCTGTCTTCGGGCAACATCTCCTCCCGGCGATTGATCTACCTCGTTTCGCCCGAACTGCTGCTGGGCCACAACACCGACACCCGCAGTGACGTCTATGCCTTGGGCCTGACGCTCTACGATCTTCTGGTCGGCCAACCGCCGTTTTGGCCACCCAATCTGGAAGAAGCCCGCCGCCTGCATGTGGAAGCGCCGGTGCCGCCCCCGCAACAGCTTAATTCTAAACTACCCGAGCCGGTGACCCAGGTCCTGCTCAAAGCCCTGGCCAAAGATCCGGCCGATCGATTTCTCAATGCCAAAGGGATGGCTCAGGCCATCGACCGTTGCATCGATAGCTTCAGCCTGCCCGAAGGGCCGGGGGCAGCCCGGCCGCCGGCTTTACCCCTAACCCGGGTCGATCTAACTATGGACAGCCAGCCGGTGGTGGTCGACCCCGGCGAAACGGCCACGCTCCGGGTGAAACTTTGGAACCGGGGCACGCAGGACGACCAGCGCCAGATCCGGCTCGACGGGCTGCCGCCCGAATGGGTCACGATTTCTCCCTCGACCACCGTGTTGGGGCCGGGAGATAAAGACGAGGTCGAAATTCGCGTCCAGCCGCCCCGCCTGCCTCAAAGCAAGGCCGGCCGGCGAGCGGTCACGATCCAGGCGGTCAACAACACCGACCCCGACCAGTTTGCCGAAGTTAAGACCGTCGTGACGGTGGCGCCTTTTTATCATTTTGAGAGCCGGATGTATCCACAAGAGCTATCAGGTGAGCAGAGCACCCAAATCACGGTCGAGAACCTGGGCAATACGACCACAACCTTTAACACCAACGCCAAAGATGACCGTTCTTTGAAGTTTCAACCCGAGCAGCATCAGTTTAAACTGGAGCCGGGGGCCAGCGGCACGGTCGAGATCCACGTAGTCCCCCGGCGCCGTTACTTTGTCGGCGACTCGGTCACGCGCACGTTTGCCGTAGAGGTTTCGACACCCAGCAACCAAACGGCGACGCATCCCGGTCAGTTCACGGCCAGCGGCCGGCTGCCGCTGCGCTGGGCGCTGGCCCTGCTGGTAACGGTCCTGCTGTGTGGTCTGGCCTCGATTCTGCTGTACACCCAGGTGCCGGCCCTCCAGCAACTGACCATCTATCAAGCCGGGGCGCAGCAGACTTCGCTAACCGCCACCGCCGAAGCGCGAGCCACAGCCAGCCAGGCGACGGCTGCAGCCCAGATCGTGGCCACCGCCACCTGGCAGGCGCAGGATAGTGATCGAGATGGCTTGACCAACGCTGAGGAGTTGAAGTTCAATACGGACCCTAACAATCCTGATACGGATGGCGACGGCCTGTCTGACGGCGTTGAGGCGAAGGAACTGCCCACCAACCCTCTGGAAAGAGATTCGGACTTTGACGGCATCCTGGATGGAGTAGAGTATCAGGAAATGCTCGATCCGAACAGCCGCGACTCCGACGGAGATGGGATCCCCGACTCCCTGGACCAGTCTCCCAATACGGCTTCGACGCCCACGCCAGACCCCGCTCAGGCCACGCCGACTCCGGTTGGGGCTGCCCTGGCGATCGGCTTTCAGTCGAACCAAACCTATTTGCGGCGCGCTTTTTTTTCAGATATCTATCGAGCCATTGAGGGTCAAGGTCGGGTGCCGGTTGAAGTGAGTTTGTCCCAACCCGCGCCGCGGGAGTTTACCGTGGATTACTATGTGGTCAGTACCAATGCGACTCGGGGAGTAGATTTTGTTTTCAATGATGGCTCCGTTATCTTCTTACCCAACCAGACGGTGACCACCTTTGATATTTCTTTTCCCGATACTGATACCACTGCCAGAGCCACGCGGATCGTGACCCTGGGCTTGAGAAATCCGCCGCCGGATGCCAGGTTGGGCACGCAGCAAATTAAAATCGAAATTATTGACAACGACTAGCTCATGATCAGATTCGACGTTCTCTCTCTATTTCCAGAGATGTTTGCCGGCGTTTTTGAAGCCAGCATCATCAAGCGGGCCCAAGAAAGTGGCCATGTGGAAATTGTTCTGCACGATATCCGGGCTTACGCCAGCGGTAAGCACCGGGTGACGGACGATACGCCCTACGGCGGCGGTGGCGGCATGATTATGAAGCCGGAGCCTATTTTCAACGCCGTTGAATCGATCTTGGCTGTTGAGATTCCGAACGATGGCTACCGGCAGTTGCACCAGCAGGGCTATCCGTCTATCATTCTTCTTACTCCCCAGGGGCGTCTTTTTAAGCAAGCTGTAGCCCGTGAGCTGACTCAACAGGAGCGGCTGCTGCTCTTATGTGGCCGCTACGAAGGTGTTGATGAGCGAGTCCGCGAGCTGCTGGTCACCGCTGAGATCTCGATTGGCGATTATGTCCTCTCGGGCGGCGAGATTGCGGCTATGGTCCTGATTGACGCGGTCACTCGCTTAATCCCCGGGGTTTTGGGCGATGAGGCGGCCACCGCCAAAGACTCGCACTCCGCCGGTTTGCTGGAGTATCCGCACTATACTCGCCCGGCCGAGTATCGCGGGCGCCGGGTGCCGGATATTCTCCTCTCCGGTCACCACGCCAATTTAGAGGCCTGGCGCCGGCAGCAGTCATTGGCTCGCACCTGGCAACGTCGACCCGACCTGTTGGACACCGCTCCGTTAAGCGAGGCAGACCGGCAGTATTTAGACCGGTTGAGAGCCGGTGAGGATCCAGCAGTTTAGAATATTCGCAGTTACGGAACAGTTGGGGGAAAGTTGGAAGAACGATGAAGATTGTCATTGCCGGCGCCGGTGAGGTCGGTTTTTATTTGACCAAGATGCTGGCGCAGGAGTCTCATGATATTACCGTCATTGATAATAACTCGGAAGTTTTAGGCCTAGTGGAGTCTTATACCGATGTAATTACCATCCATGGCAGTGCCACGTCCATCAAGACACTCCAGGAGGCCGGCGTGGCCCAAGCCGATATGCTGATTGCGGTCACCCAACTGGAAGAGATTAATCTCCTGGCTGCTTCGATCGGCAAGCAACTGGGAGCCAGGACCACCATTGCCCGGGTGGACAACCAGGAATTTTTGGAAGCGGATTGCTGCATTAATTTTCGCGGCATCGGCATCGACTCGATGATTTACCCAAGCGAGCTGGCCACCACCGAGATCGCCTGGCTGATTAAGCGAGCCACCGCCCGCAACGCCTTTGAGTTTGAAAATGGCAAGCTCACTCTACTGGAGCTGACCATCACCGAAGACGCGCCGGTTGTCAACCGCACCATCAGCGAGGTGGCTCAAATGTATGCCCACCTCAAATTCAGAATTGTGGCCGTGGTGCGGAATGCCAAAACCATTATCCCAACCGGGGATAACAGCCTGCGACGCCACGACCTGGTCTTCATCATCGCCGACACCGTGGCTATCGACGAGATTTTTGCTTTTACCGGCCATCAGAAAATTGAGATTAGTAACATTATGATTTTGGGCGGCAGCAAGTTAGGGGTTAAGACGGCCCAACGGTTGGGTCACGACTACAAGGTCAAACTCATCGAAAGCAACCGTGATAAATGTACCGAACTTGCCAACCAACTGAACAACACGATGGTGCTCTACGGTGACGGACGCAACCTGGATCTCTTGGTTGAAGAGGGCATTGCCCGGATGGATGCCTTTATCGCCGTCACCGGGGATACCGAGACCAATATTCTCTCCTGCCTGACCGCCAAGAAGATGGGCGTCAAGAAGACTATTGCCCTGGTGGAAAACATGGGTTATCTGTACCTGACCCAAACCCTAGGCATCGATACGGTCATCAACCAAAAGCTCATTGCCGCCAGCCATATTTTTAGCTTTATTCGCAAAGGTGAGATTGTGCTGCTGATGAACCTGAGCGATGCTGATGCCGAAATCGTGGAGTATGTGGTCAAACCCGGGACAAAAATCACTAAGGGGGCGATCAAAGAGCTCAGCGATTTTCCCAAAGGCGCGATCATCGGCGGCGTGGTGCGGGGCAACGAAAGCTTCATCACCGTTGGTGACTCGGTGTTAAAGCCAAACGACCGGGTGGTGGTCTTTAGTAAACCGGAAGCGATTCATGCTGTAGAGAAGTTTTTCCACTAAATTTAAAACCCTACCTTCCTTTATGATTAACTTCAAAATCGTTAGCCATGTCCTGGGTCTACTGCTGGTGATCAATGGCCTGCTCATGCTGGTTGGTCTTCCCTTCTCCCTTTATCATGACAACTACGATGTTGTACCGATCCTGACCGCTAGCGGCCTGACTATTTTTTCAGGTTTAATTACTTATTGGTTAACACGCCAGAGTGACTACACCCGCCTTGGGAGGCGAGAAGGCTACTTGATTGTCTCGTTAGGCTGGGTTTTTATGTCGTTCTTTGGGGCGCTGCCGTTCACCTTTAGTGGCGCTATTCCCAGCTACACTGATGCCTTTTTTGAGACGATGTCCGGCTACACGACCACCGGCGCCTCCATCCTGAACAACATTGAAGAGTTACCGCACGGCATCTTGTTGTGGCGAAGTATGACTCACTGGATTGGCGGCATGGGAATCATTGTTCTATCGTTGGCTATTTTCCCCATCCTGGGCATCGGTGGGATGCAGCTCTTTGCGGCGGAAGTACCCGGCCCCACGACTGACAAAATCCATCCCAGAGTCAAAGAAACAGCGAAGCGGTTGTGGTTCATCTACGTTTTGCTGACGGCCATCGAAACCATTTTGCTGCTGATCGCCGGGATGAGCCTTTTTGATGCCATCAACCACAGCATGGCCACGATGGCCACCGGCGGATTCTCGACCAAACAGGCCAGCATCGCTTTCTATGACGATATCCCGGCGATTCAATACATTATCGCGCTTTTTATGTTTTTGGCCGGGGTTAACTTTTCGCTTCATTATTTTGCTTTGAAACGGCGCTTTACCCGCATTTGGAATAGCGAGGAGTTCAAATTTTATACCGGCAGCGTGATTGTCATTAGCCTGATCCACACCGTTGGGCTGATGACTCATCAAGGCTTTGATCTCGAGCGAGCCTTTCGGGATAGTCTCTTCACCACCCTAACCATCATCACCACCACCGGCTTTGTCACCGCTGACTACGAAACCTGGGCAACACCGCTGCTATTTATCGTTTTTATGCTAATGTTCACTGGCGGTTCGGCCGGCTCAACGGCAGGCGGGATTAAAGTGGTGCGGCTGTTGTTGATCATTAAGAACAGTTTGGTTGAACTTAAGCGGCTCATGCATCCGCGGGCCATCATTCCGATCTGGCTCGATGGTCGAGCTGTGCCAGCTCCAATTATGACTAATGTTTTGGCCTTTTTTATTCTGTACCTGCTAGTCTTCATCTTTGCCTCGCTGGTCATGACGGCGCTGGGCCTGGATTTTATCTCAGCCATCGGCGCCTCGATTGCCTGCCTCGGTAATATTGGGCCGGGCTTGGGCTCGGTGGGGCCAACGGCAAACTTTGCCCATATCCCTGACTTAGGGAAGTGGTGTTTAGCGCTGCTAATGTTATTGGGGCGTCTGGAACTATTTACAGTCCTGATCCTCTTTTCGCCGGCCTACTGGCACAAGTAACGCTGCTACAAATTTTAAGCTAGCCACTTTTCTTTCTCTAAAAAGCACGTACAATTATGAAGCAGTTAGCTTTGCTCAAGTGCAATGGCGCATGCGTCACCCAAGCAGTGACGAGTGAGCTAGCTCGCTTTTAACAGGGAGCGAATTGCACTATGGCGGTTCGCTTTTTTATTATGTTGAGTTAAATGTACAAGGAGGTATTTGTTTGTGACAGAGAATAATCCGTTTGCCATAGCGCAACGCCAGCTAGATCAGGCCAGCGCCATTTTGGGCCTAGACCCGGCGACTCATGCTCTCCTGCGTGAACCAATGCGAGAGATCACGGTGACGATTCCCCTGCGCATGGACGACGGCAGCGTCCGTATTTATCGCGGTTATCGAGTGCAGTACAATGACTCGCGCGGGCCGTGCAAAGGGGGCATCCGCTGGCACCCTGATGAAACCCTGGACACGATCCGCGCTCTAGCCGCCTGGATGACCTGGAAAACCTCGGTGATCGATCTACCGCTAGGGGGCGGCAAGGGAGGCGTAGTCTGCAATCCCAAAGAGCTCTCACCCACCGAGCAAGAGCGACTAGCCCGAGGTTACATCCGGGCCGTCTGGAAGTGGCTCGGTGAAGAAGTCGATGTGGCGGCCCCCGATGTTTACACCAATCCGCAAATCATGGCCTGGATGATGGACGAGTATAGCACCATCAAAGGCTATACCGTCCCGGGTATGATTACCGGCAAACCGCTGCCGCTAGGCGGCTCGGTTGGGCGAGACGATGCTACGGCCAGGGGCGCCGTTTACCTGGTGCGAGAGGTGGCCCAAGCCTTGAACCTGTCTCTCCCCGGCGTAACGGCCGCGATCCAGGGCTACGGTAGCGTAGGGCAGTTTATCCACAAACTGGCCGAAGAGCTCCTGGGCTTACGGGTAGTGGCTATCTCCGATACGCAGGGAGGCATCTACAACGCCGATGGCCTAAACTATAAAGCGGTTAGCGAGCAAAAACGGGCCACCGGCTCGGTGGTCAACCTGCCGGGCAGCGAACGACTGACCAATGAGGAACTCCTCACTGCTGATGTCTCGGTCCTTTTCCCGGCCGCTCTGGAAAATGTGATCACCGAGGAGAATGCCCCCCGGGTAAAAGCCAGAATCATCGCCGAACTAGCTAATGGCCCGACCACACCTGATGCCGACAAGATTTTACAGGATAAAGGTGTCTTCATTATCCCTGATTTCCTTTGCAACGCGGGGGGGGTGACCGTTAGCTATTTTGAGCAGGTTCAAAATGCCTACCACTATTATTGGCCCGTTCAAACGATCCACGAGCGGCTTGATCAGAAAATGTCCGCTGCCTTTCACGCTGTCTATCGCCTGGCCGAGACAAAAAAACTGACAGCGCGGATGGCCGCTTACCTGATCGCGGTGGAACGGGTTGCGGAAGCGGCCAAACTGCGAGGCTGGGTATAAGCTCCATAAGCCGGCCTTACTCTCTTGCTTTGAACCGGAACTCTCTTAGATCACCTCACAGGTTGGGCTGCGAGCGACAAAAACTCAAAAAAAGGCGTTGAGGTCAAACTCAACGCTTTTTATCACAATCCTGCTTTGGGGTACTTTTTACATCACGCTGACCAAAGCGCCAAAAAACAGAAGCCGGCCCGACGGAGCTATTTAGTCGACTGCCATTGAGTGGTCGAAGGGGTATGATTGAGCATACTATCTTCTTGAGTTTGAACATCGGGCTGGTCCGACTGCTCGGCTGGAGACAAATTCGCTGCATAGTCTATGGTAAAATTGAGTGCTAACCCAATTAACAAGGCTCGGATTAACAAAAGAACCGCTTGCTTGGCCATAATTCCCTTCGAATTAACTACAAAGTCTGAGATTGGACGGAAAGAATCCGGGGCAATACAAGCCAACAAACCGCGACGATATGTTAACGGATCCATAAACTACCGTTCAATTGAACAGTGACTCACTACTAATTGAGGCTTGGATTTTCCATTTTAGCACAACCCGATCGGGCTTACAAAAATCTTGGCGACAAGAGCCTAGCCGTAAATGAGGTCTAAAGGATCCCTTGCGGCCTTCATTTAACAATGATATACTTAACCCATCACGGACAAAAGAGGTTGGGATGGACATAAAGATCCGCCCTATTAACACGTTAACTGACCTGCGCAAGTGCCACGAGATCCAGCGCACGACTTGGGGCTTTACCGACCTCATGGTATTCCCTTATACTCAGCTTATTTCTGCGGCGCACAATGGTGGTGTCCTCCTGGGTGCCTACGATGGACCGGAACTGGTCGGATTTGTATACGGTTATCTCGGCATGTCTGGCTCTAAACTTTATCTCTTTTCGCAGCGGATGGGGGTCTTGCCGAAATACCAGAGCCAAGGCATCGGTACCAAACTCAAACTGGCGCAACGTGACCAAATGCTGCGCCAGGGTATCGACTTAATCGTTTGGACCTACGATCCGTTGTTGGGCAAAAATGCCAATCTGAACATCGAAAAGTTAGGCGGCATTGTCCGGCATTACGCGCGTGATATCTACGGGGCCGTCAATAATCCACTGCAGATCGGGCTGTCTACAGACCGTTTTTTGTTGGAATGGGAATTAATGAGTGCACGAGTCCGGGAGCGGATTAGAACCTCAAAACCCTCTCAAAAATCCGAAGACTGGATCAACCATCAAGGTTACGAGTTTGTCAATTATGCTGCCTGGGATGGTGAGCTACCGCGTCCGGTGGCCTCGGATCTAGAATTGGATAGTCCCGTATTGTTGGTTCAAATTCCGCCCGATCTTAACGCCATCAAGCGAGTTGATTTGGGGCTGGCCCGGGGCTGGCGCGAGTCGACTCGTGACATTTTTGAAACTTATTTTAAGCGTGGTTACGTGATCACCGGTTTTGCCCGCAGCAACAAATCACAAATGCCCAATATCTACAAAATGGAGATCGTTTCTATGGCAACGACATCAGAGTTTCCTTCGTGGGTCACCGGCGTTACGCACGAATAATTATTGGACAATGATATGTCAGGAAAATATACGATCAGGCCAGCGACTATCGCTGATTTGCCTCAAATTGCCAAAGTTGCCCGGACAACTTGGGACAACACTTACAATTATACGATCGCCCCTGAAAATCGCCGGGAGTTTTTGGAACGCGCTTATACCCCCGAAAATTTGACCCCTTCAATCAATGCCCAGGATCATTGGTTTTACGTAGCCGATCTCGATCAGACCATCGTCGGCTTTAGCCACTTTCTGCGTCGCTACCACCCCAGTCAAAACCGGGCCGAGTTGGTACGGCTGTATGTTCTTCCGGAGCACCAAAATCAGCGAATTGGCTCCCTAATGTTAGCCAACGGGTTTGATGCCCTGGCTCGAGCCCGGATCGAGCACTGTAGCGTCTCGGTCCAATCCAGTAACCACCGTGCCAGAAAATTCTACGAGCGCCATGGCTTTATCTTTCGCCGGACTCATGGTCAATTCTTCGGGACGCAGATTATTACGCTGATCGAATATACCCGCCCCATCACCAAAGCGGATCTACAAGACAGCCCTGTTGAATAGGACCTGCACCGGCTTATAACTTAAGCGGTGAAGAGGGCAAGGCCCCACCCGCTGCAGCGCCGTCCGATGCGCCGCTGTGCCGTATCCTTTGTTCCGATCAAAAGCATAGGCCGGATACGTTTGATGACGATGGACCATCATCCGATCTCGCGTCACCTTGGCGATGACGGAAGCGGCCGCCACACTTAAGGAAATATCTTCAGCTTTAGGGAAAGAATCCTGGGGTAGTGCAATCCCAGGCAACACTAAGTGGTCGATCAAGAGGTAGTGGGGAGAGATCGCCAGCCGATTGATCGCTTGCTGCATGGCCACACGCGTAGCTTGAACCACATTGATCTCATCCACCAGCGACGCCGGAGAGAGACCCACAGCGGTGGCCAAGGCCATGGCCTGAATGCGTTCAAACCAGGTGTGGCGCTGCTCGGGCGTCAACTTTTTTGAGTCCCGCAGACCGGAAAGAGTTTGAGCCAAATCTGGCACATCAAGGGGAAAAATAACTGCGGCGGCGACGACCGGGCCAGCCCACGCTCCCCGGCCGGCTTCATCCAAGCCGGCAACAAAACAACAGCCCTGCTGGTGCAGGGCTAGTTCTTTGCTTAAAGTGGGGCTACTACTCACGACCGGTTCGGTTCAAAAACGTTTTTCTTTGAGGCGAGCTGCTTTGCCGGTTCGACCACGCAGGTAGTACAGTTTAGCGCGTCGAACTTCGGCATGGCGCAAGACCTCGATCTTTTCCACACGAGGCGAGTGAAAGGGGAACTTCCGTTCAACGCCTACGCCGTGTGAGGCAATCCGCCGAACGGTCAACGTCCGATTAATGCCGCTGCCTTCCAAGGCGATGACAACGCCTTGAAAAAGCTGCGTTCTTTCCCGGTTGCCCTCTACAATACGAACATGGACGTTTACCGTGTCACCAACGCGAACTTCCGGCAGGTCTTCTTTAAACTGGGCATGTTCTACCGCTTGAATTAAGTCTGCTGCATGAGCCATCTCTACACCTCAATATTGGGAGGAATATCGCGATTATTCGCGCTTAATTTCACAACTTAGCTAAACATCAAAAAGGGGCACAAATATTGTGCCCACATTTATAAAAATTTATTATAGCAAAGCCGCCTCAATCTGACAAATTTTTGTATAATTTTTGGGTATTACCGGACTCTCCTACAACGTGCTTTTGCCTGGGTTTCGTGCTAGAATTACCGGGATTTCTTTGGTCGAGGCAGTTATGATCAATTACGAACAAGTCCGACGCTATCATTTAGAGAACAGGAAAAGGCCATCGCCGTCTCGCAGTTCACAAATCCTGGTGATCGGCTTTGCCGCTATTATCCTGGTCGGCACTGTCTTGTTGATGTTGCCTGTGGCTTCGGCCGGGCCAGAGCCGGTCAGTTGGGACGTGGCCCTATTTACTTCTACCTCGGCCACAACCGTTACCGGCCTGGTTGTGGTTAACACTCATGACACTTATTCAGTCTTTGGCGAGGTAGTCATCCTGATCTTGATGCAGGTGGGCGGGGTGGGTTTCATTGTCCTGTCTATTGTGTTGTTTCGGCTGATTGGCCGGCGGGTATCCTTGTATGAAAGAAATTTACTGCGCCAAAATTTGGGTGTCGAAGAAGAGCAAGGTATTGTCCAGTTAGCTCGCCACGTGCTGCGCTACACTCTAATCATCGAGTTTATTGGGGCCGTGATCCTCTTTAGTCAGTGGGTGCAGACGATGGCTTGGCCTACCGCGGCTTACTTCGCCATTTTTCATTCGGTCTCCGCTTTCTGTAATGCCGGCTTTGATCTGTTTCAAAGCTTTGAAGATCCTGCGTTAATCGCCGCACGTAACAATCCCATCTCCATTCTAACTTTCAGCGCGCTTATTTTTGTGGGATCTTTAGGCATCGCGGTGGTGTATGATTTGATCCTTTTTCGCCGCGAACGGCACCTCTCGCTCCACACCCGGCTGGTGTTACCCTTTAGTCTCATCCTGGTCGTGTTGGGGACAGTTCTGATTTTAATTGACGAGGCGTTTGTTGACGGGCACGCTTTATCGGAGTTTCCCGTAGCTGAACGGATTTGGCTGGCCTACTTTATTTCCGTCGCCAGCCGCACCGCCGGTACAACTTTGGTGCCTATGGCAGACTTGGGCCAAGCCAGCCAATTGGTGGTCTTGCTCTGGATGTTTGTTGGCGGAGCGCCGGCCTCAATGGCCGGCGGGGTAGGCTTAAGCACCGTAGCCGTTGTCCTGATAACTTTGGGGTCCAATGTGCGTGGCTATGACGATGTCAGAATTTTGAATCGAACCATTCCGGTTGAAACGATCTTTAAAGCTGTGGCGGTCATCACCGTCTCTAGCTTGCTGGTGGTGGGCCTTACGCTGGTACTAACCTTGTTGAGTCAGGGTGATACTTTTGTGATAGCGTTTGAGGTTATCAGCGCATTTGCCAATACCGGGTTTACTCTTAACTTCACAGATAAACTAAATTTGGCCGGCCGGTTGATTATCGTCTTCACTATGTTTTGGGGAAGGTTGGGGCCGCTCACCTTAGTCGTTGCCCTGGCTCAACGCCATCGCCCCACCTTGGTTCGTTATCCTGAAGAAAAAATCATCATAGGTTAGGAGCTAGAAGCTTAACGTGGCAAACCAAATCTCAGGTCTACTTAAGCGTATCGGGGAAGGAGTCAGATCGGTGTTTCAGCCGAATGGCCAGTCGGCGTTGACGACTATTCGCCACGCTAACCGCCACAGTGAATTCATTGTTATCGGTATGGGCCGGTTTGGCACCAGTTTGGCCATGAGCCTGACTGCTTATGAACACGAGGTGCTGGCCATCGACGGCGATCTCAAACGGGTCCAACAGGTCTCAAACGTTTTGCCCCATGTCATCCAACTTGACGCCACGGACATCGAGGCCTTGCGCGAAGTAGGCGCCGAAGAATTTGACACCGGCATTGTCTGCATTGGCACGGATTTTGAGTCGAACTTACTGGCCACCGTCAATCTGCGTAAGCTGGGCGTCCGGCGCGTCATCAGCAAGGCCCGGACGATGACTCAACAGGAAGTTTTGCTGCGCGTCGGCGCCGATGAAGTGATTTTGCCGGAGCACCAGGCCGGGGTCCGGTTGGCCCGGCGCCTGGCGGCCATCGATTTTGTCGATTTCTTGGAATTGGGCCAAGACACCGGGGTGGTGGAAATCATCTCCCCCCCGAGTCTGGTTGGCCAGTCCCTCAGAGATGCTAACGTGCGCCAACGCTACGGCGTTTCGGTCATCGCTATCAAGCGCGGGGAAGAGGTTATGATCGCCCCCCGAGCGGGTGAGGTGATTCAGGAAGGAGATATCTTGGTGGTACTGGGCAAGATTAGAGATTGTGAGAAGTTGCAGGCTAAAGAATGAGAGTGGCTTAATCCTGTAACGCTTTGCGCAAAACCTCTTCGGCCAGTTTGGGGTTAGCTTTGCCCCGCGTTGCCCGCATTACCTGACCGACCAGGAAGTTAATAATCCCCTCCTTGCCGCCTTTAAATTGGGCCACCGGATCGGGGTTAGCGGCGATGACTTGCCGGGCAATCGTCTCCAAGGCGCCTTCATCGCTAATCTGCTCCAGACCCAGTTCTTTAATGATCTCCTGCGGGGACCGACCCGTCTCAAACATCACCCCAAATACCTTTTTACCGGCGCTCTGGTTGATGGCATTGACCGTCACCGCCTCGATCAGGGCCACAAACTGAGCTGGCTCGATCTTGACCGCGCTAATCTCCGTGCCGCTCTCACCCAGCAACCGGAACAGCTCGCCGGCAAACCAATTACTGATCAGCTTTGGCGTCACCAACTTTGAGCCGCTGGCTGCCTCGACCACGCGGTCAAAATATGCGGCGGTCGCTCGATCGTCGGTCAAAACACTGGCCTCTTTAGCGGATAAACCTAAGTCCTGAAGGTAACGCGCTTGCTTGGTGTCAGGTAACTCCGGCAGGTTGGCCTTAATCATTTCGATCCAGGCCGGGTCCAGATCCAGCGGCGGCAGATCCGGCTCCGGAAAGTAACGGTAGCCGGTATCGCCTTCCTTGACTCGTTGCAGCACCGTCCTTTGCCGGTTTTCATCCCAGCCCATCGTCACTTGCTCAATTTTCCCGCCCGCCTCCAGGACCTCTATCTGGCGCTGAATCTCATACTCGATCGAATTGCGCACCGAGCGAAACGAGTTGAGGTTCTTGATCTCGACCTTCGTCCCCCATTCGCCCGTGTTGGGATCAGTTAACGAGAGGTTGACCTCGCAGCGCATAGCACCCTTTTCCATATCGCCGGTGCTGACGCCCAGGTACCGCACCAACTGCCGCAGCTTCGAGACGTAAGCCCAGGCCTCCTCGGCCGAATTGAGATCGGCCTCGGTCACAATCTCCAGCAGCGGCACGCCCGCCCGGTTCAAGTCGACCAGGCTATGACCGTTGACGTGGGTCAGCTTGCCCGTGTCCTCTTCCAAATGGACTCGCCGCACCCGGATGCGTTTGCGCTCACCCGATTCGTTGGGATCGATATCGACGTAGCCATTGAGGCACAACGGCAGTTCATACTGGGAAATCTGATAGCCTTTGGGCAAATCGGGGTAAAAATAGTTTTTACGGGCAAACACATTGCGCGGCTGGATTTCGCAGTTGAGCGCTAACCCGGTCATAATGGTGTATTCCACCGCCTTCTGGTTAATCACCGGCAGGGTACCCGGCATACCCAAACAGATAGGGCAGACGTGGGTGTTCGGGGCCACGCCAAAGAAATCGGCGCTGCAGCCACAAAACATCTTGCTGTTGGTGCTTAGTTCGATATGAACTTCCATGCCGATGACGGGCTGGTATTTCATGCGAGTAACCTCGTGGACAAATTTGAGGAATTATAATTGATCGGGCTAGAGAATCAACATCGCATCGCCAAACGAGAAAAATCGGTACTGCTCGGCTAGGGCGATTTGATAAGCCTGACGAATCAACTCCGTCCCGGCAAAAGCGCTGACGAGCATAAGCAGCGTCGATTTGGGCAGATGGAAATTGGTCAGCATCACCTCCACGACCCGAAAAGGGTAGCCGGGATAGATGTAAAGATCGGTCTCTTCTTCGATGGCAACCACCGGTTGCCAGGGGCAAAACGAGGGATCGAGCCGAGCAGCTTCCTTGAGAGAACCCATGATCCCCGCGCTGCGCCAGGCCGCGGTTTCGAGGGTGCGCACGGCCGTGGTCCCGACCGCCACCAACCGGCCGCCCGCCAGTTTGGTCTCGTTGATGCGGCGGGCCGTTTGGGCGCTAAGCTGGGCAAACTCGCGATGAATAGGATGCTGTTCAACCTGCTCCACGGTCACCGGCTTAAAGGTATCGAGACCGATGTGCAGCGTAACGTAATCAAGGGCCACGCCTTTGTCACGCAAGGCCAGCAGGATCTCCGGCGTAAAATGCAGACCCGCCGTCGGCGCGGCCGTGGAGCCATCAATCCGGCTAAAGACGGTTTGATACCTTTCTCGATCGGCCAGCGGCGCGTGAATATAGGGCGGCAGCGGCACGTGACCGACCGCTTCCAGAAGAGGTTCGATCGGTTGGTCAAACCGAATCAAACGCCGCGACTCGCCCAGGTCCGCTTCAATCGTTAGCGTCACCGACGCTTCAAAATTTGTTGATGGCTCATTGTTAATTACTAATTGGATAACTGTGCCGGGCCGCACCCGCTTACCGCCGACTAAAGCTTCCCAACGGAGGGAGTCGATCGCTTTGAGCAGCAGGAGTTCCACTTTACCGCCGCTGCGTTTCCGGCCAAAGAGGCGAGCCGGAATGACCCGGCTATCGTTGGCAATCAAAATATCGCCGGGCTGAAGATAGTCGATAATCTCGATGAAGCGATGATGGCTAATCTCGCCGGTACGGCGATCAATGACCATCAAGCGAGAGGCGTGTCTGGGCTCGACCGGGGTTTGGGCAATCAACTCCGGCGGTAGGTGATAGTCAAACTGCTGAAGGTCCACGGCTTAGGGCGTCACGATCTCGACCAGGTGAGAAGTCTCGTTCTGGTTCCCGGCCGCATCCCTGGCCCGAACGATCAGATTGTAAGTGCCGGGCGTGTTGGCAATCCAGGTCAGGGCCATCGTTTTTTCCGTTGACGGCTCAGGCGGGGTCACCCTACCCACCAGGAACAGCCCCGGTTGGCCCCTCGGCACAATCAACTCGGCGGTCCCAAAGAGGTCGCTGGGAATAGTGGCCGTCTGCGCCCCGGTTTGCTCCAACTCAAGGGCCTGATTGTTCACCAGAATCTCGAACTCGACGATTTGAGCCGAGCTGTTGTACTGACTCTCAACCACAAAAGGCTGATTAACAAAACCCTGCGTCGTTGAGCGGGGGGGATCGAAAGCGGCTGCCGGCAGCACCACCGGTGTCGGCGTCGGTGCGCCGGTGGCGGCAAACAGATCATTAAAGGTTTGACAAGACAAAGTAAAAAGGGATAACCCGATAATGAAATAGGTGAGGTGTAGGGTTTTTGAAGTCATTGCTTGCTCCGCTGACACAAAATTTGCAACTGATGATACCTTTCAAAACAGCGAGGGCTGTTCCGGTCGACCTGGGGCCGCTAAACCCAGGTGGTCGTAAGCGTGGGGCGTGGCGACGCGGCCTCGCGAGGTCCGGTCTAAAAAACCAAGCTGAAGTAAATACGGCTCAACCACATCCATGATGGTGTTGGCCTCTTCGCCGATACTGGCGGCAATCGTTTCAAGGCCAACCGGGCCGCCCCCGAACTTCTGAATAATTGAATGCAGCACTTTGCGATCCAGATCATCCAACCCCAAGGGATCGACGTTGAGCAGGGAGAGGGCCTCCTGGGCAACGGTCTTGGTGATGATCCCGTCCGCCCGGACTTGGGCAAAGTCTCGCGCCCGCTTGAGCAGACGATTGGCAATCCGGGCCGTCCCCCGAGAGCGGCGGGCAATCTCCAGCGCGCCGTCCGCCTCAATCGGGACGTTTAGAATGGCGGCTGAGCGGGTCACAATCTGCTGTAGCTCCTCGGGCTTATAGAACTCCAACCGGAAAATGGCCCCAAAGCGATCCCGCAGCGGTGAGGCCAGCAGGTCAAGACGGGTAGTCGCGCCTAACGTGGTAAACTTGGGCAGCTTTAGCCGGATACTGCGGGCGCTCGGTCCTTTGCCGATGACGATGTCGAGGGCGAAATCTTCCATCGCCGGGTAAAGCACTTCTTCCACCGCCCGCCCCAGCCGATGAATCTCGTCGATAAAGAGCAGGTCGCCCTGGCGCAGGTTAGTCAAAATTGCGGCCAAGTCGCCGGCGCGCTCAATCGCCGGGCCGGAAGTAATCTTAAGGTTAACGCCCATCCGGTGCGCGATGATATTGGCTAGCGTGGTCTTGCCCAGGCCGGGCGGCCCGTAGAGCAAGATGTGATCCAGCGCTTCATTCCGCTGATTAGCCGCCTCGATCAGAATCTGAATCGTTTGTTTAACCTGGGCCTGGCCAGCATAGCCCTCCCAATCTTTAGGACGGAGGCTGGCTTCTTGGGCTTTTTCAGCGGTCTGGGCTTCTGGAGAAATTGTTCGATCTTCCATTATGTCAGGATTATACCACACATGTTCTAATTGGGGAGAACTCCGGTCCCAAAGCACAAATCCTTTGACCGTAAATCCGGTCGGTTTGGCTCGGACCGGGCTCAACCCGGCATAAAACCCTAATGTTTTCATTTTATCCAAGTTATGTTGACGGCTAGAGGCATTTGTGGTATAAAATTTCGCCATATTTTAGAGTCCCACCCTGTAAAATGCTATAGGCAGTCGAGAGGTTTTTCTCAACGTTTTAAGGGTTGTGGAGTAGTAATTTTAAAGTGTGTCGTCGTTTGAACGACCTTAAGTAATCGTAGGAGCCGAGGATGGCTAAAAAAGTCACCAAGACCCAACTTACTGCTTTGGAACAACAACGCGATCATATTGTGACCGAACTCAACAATCTTCGCCAGGAATTAAGGACCGAGATTGAGTTTGATGATGTTGATGATGTTGCCTCGGATCTGGTTGAGCGAGATAAGATGCAAGCCTTGATCTTTACCCTCGAACGCAAACTGGATGATATTGAGCATGCCATTCAACAGGTGCAAGTCACAGGTTACGGGGTCTGCGAGATGTGCGGCAAGGAGATCGATCCCGAACGGCTAGAAATTTTCCCGGAGACCACCCACTGCGTTGACTGCAAACGCATCGTTGAACGCCGGGCAGCCGCCAGTCGGGTCGATTAAAGGGGCAACGACAACTTTACATCGTTTCAAATGAAAAAAGCGGGACCCAATCGGGTCCCGCTTTTTTGTCTGGTTAGTCGTTCTAAGCCAAATCTAGTTTGTTGGTTCAGCGGTAGGCTCAACCGTCGGCTCGGCGGTAGCCTCGGTCGTCGGTTCCGCCGTTGGTTCGGTCGTCGGCTCGACCGTTGGTTCGGTCGTCGGTTCGGCGGTCGGTTCAGCCGTTGCCTCGGCGGTCGGTTCGGCCGTCGGTTCAGCCGTCGACTCAACTGCCTCTTCCGTGGCGGCCCCCTCTTCTTCAGCCGGCTCGCCGGTGGGGATACACAGCCGCTGGCCAATTTCGATCACGTTGGGGTCAGTGATGGGGTCGTAAGGACCACCGGCGGCGGCAGCAGCATTGGTCGCTTCGGCGATTTGGTTATAGGCTAAGAGATCGCCCAAGAATTTCTCGGCAATCCGGCTCAGCCAGTCATCGGCTTGAACCACATAGTCTTCACAACCGACCACCTGCACCGCGGCTTCTTCTTCGCCCTCAGCCACAGCACCCTCTTCCCCTTCAGCCATCGTTTCATCACCACCAACTGGGGTGATCCGGCCTGCTCCACCTTCCGGATACTGCTCAGCCGAGATTGTACCGCCCAGAGCCTCGGTAATATAGTTAGCCAGGGCCTGTTGGTAGCTCACCCCCATCGAGGTAAAAGAGGCGTCGCCAAATGGATACTGATCGCCGCCTTGGGCCAAAAAGTCGATAGTGGCCACATTCAGGGCCGGCGCCCCCTCAACCACAGCGCCATTTTCCACGATAGCCGTCCCATCATCCAGCATAATGGACTGCACTCGCTCGCCGGGGGTCACCATATTGCCCTCTTCATCAAGCACCATCGCGGTGGCAGCCGGATCATAAACCAGGGTGAAACCGGCAATTTGAGCAAAGCGACCACCGGCTTCTTCAACCTGAGAAACGGCGTTTTCCATAATATCTTTGAACTGCGTCGGAGAGACACCATAGACCACGCTCACAAAGTTGGCGAAAGGAGCGATGTCAAAGGTGGTTAGTTCCGTAATATCGCCGGCCGGAATCAGGTTGTTGTTGCGAATGCCACCACCGTTTTGCAGGGCCACGGTCGGGGGCTCCACGCCAAATTGACCGGCCTGTTGAGTAGCTTGCCACAACAAGGCATCCGCCATCAGGCTGCCCAGGTTGGTTTCCTGAGTCCGCACCCCGGGATCCCGCCGACCTTCTAAGGCCACCTCCGAGCTAGCAATGACGTTGTTGGCCAGCGCCTCGGTGAAGCTTCGCACCGGCTCAACCACTTGAGCTTCCAGCTCCGCCTCGGGCGTCACTGCGTCCGGATTGTCACCTCCGGCGACGCGCACCAAACCACTGTCTTCACCAACGCTGGTCACATTACCGTCAGCATCAAAGGTTACCACCAACTTGCCGACGTACTTGTAGTCGCCGGCCGTGGTCACTACCGGAATCTCCGCGCCGTCGGCAGTGGTGGCGGTTAAAGGATAGGAGCCGTAAGGTTCTTCATCGCCGGGCACCAGCAGCGTATCGGCGTCGGCCAAGAGCTCATCGCCGCCGCCGGCAATCATCACGTCCACGCCGCTCAGTTCACTGGCCAAGGCCAGATCTTCATCGACACTCTGCAAGTGGCTAATGACAATGATTTTGTTGACCCCTTCCGCTTGCAGGGCATCGATCTCGGTCTGGATGGTGCCGGCCACATCAGAATTGACCTGGACATTGCGCGGGCTGGAAATAAAAGGAATACTGGGCGTAGTTGCCCCCACGACCCCAATCTGTTGACCTTCTTCGTCGATGATGGTGCTCTTGACAATATTGCCGCTGTCCACCAAAGCTTGCAGCGCCGATTCGCCGCTAAAATCAAGGTTGGCGCTCACAAAGGGAAAGGCACCTTCAACCCCTTCGATAAAGTTGGCCAGGACATCGGGGCCAAAGTCAAACTCATGATTGCCAATGGCCATCGCATCGTAATCCAAGAGTTTGATGGCGGTGGAGTCATAATAGGGCACGCCCTTCTCCAAGCTAGCTTCGAGCTCGGGGCCGGCCAGGAAGTTATCCCCGGACGAGAGCAGCACCACCCCGGTGTTGCCGCTACCGTCGACCGCCTCCGTCCGTAATTGATTGACCAGCGTGGCAAAGCGAGCCACCCCCCCAAAGTCCTCCAGACCGCTGCCGGCGTGGAGCAACTGGGACTCACCGTCATTATTATGGAGGATGGTCAGGGTAAACTCACCCTCCTCCTGCGCCCCAACCGGTGACACACCGATAAGAGCAGCCAACAACCCTACGATCACTAAAAATCTAAATTTCGTTATAAACATCTTTCTCCTCGCATTCAATTAATAATTGTGGAAACATTATTGTGGGAACATATTGAGAAGCTTCCATCGAGGTCAACGATAGTGCCTTAGCCCCTTGATTATACCCGATCTGCGGTTAATATTCCAAACCAAACGAGTACCCCGCCACCAATTATCGAAGGATTTGGTCCCAATCAGACTATAAGATAGGGATAACACTCGTAAGCCAGACTGTTCATCGCCGGTAAAAACTATTTCAAAAGCACCGAGACAATTTGCTTAAACCGATTAGCTTTATTAAAAGGTTTGCTTGTCTTTGGGATCATGCTATAATCGAAAAGCTATGGCAACACACAGTAAACCATTCAAGCCGCAGAATCTGGCCTCGTCATTAATAATCAACGGCTTACTCACCAGTCTGATGTTGATCTTTTTGCTCGGGGGGGCCTACGTCGGCTATGTCTTCTACGTCACCGTCAAAAATACCGTGGCTCGAGGCAATCTGCCGGGGATGCCTTCGGTCAATCTCTCGCTACCGCTGGCGGCCTTACCCTTAACCGGCAGTGATAACCTACCGCTTATTCTGCCGGTCGTCCGCGGGGGCGCCAACGCCGCTACCGGCGTTACCGGCGCGCCACTGCCCGATTATTCCCAGATGGAGCGAGTCAACATTCTGCTGCTTGGGGTTGATAGGCGGCCCGATGAAAGCTATGCCCGCACCGACACGATGATGTTGGTGACCGTCGATCCGAAATCACGCACTGCCGGTATGCTCTCGATTCCGCGGGACTTGTACGTTCCCATCCCCGGTTACGGCGAAGATCGGATCAACAAAGCCTATTTCTTTGGCGAAAAAGATAGCTACCCCGGTGGCGGCGCTGCTTTGGCGATGAAAACCGTGCAGTACAACATCGGCGTGCCGGTCCATTTCTACGCTAAGATCGACTTCCATGGTTTCGAAGAGATTGTAGATACGCTCGGCGGGATCGACATTTACGTGCCGCAGACCATCGATGATCCTACTTTTCCTGATGACTACTATGGCTACGATCCCTTTTATCTTGAAGCGGGTGACCACAACTTAAACGGTCACGACGCCATGCGTTATGCCCGCACCCGCCATTCATCTGGCGGTGATTTTGCCCGGGCCCAACGCCAGCAGCAGGTCATGCTCGCCATCCGCGATAAGGCGCTCCAAATTGGCGTTATCCCCAAAATTCCTGATCTGTGGGCCAGTATGGCGGATACGGTTGAGACTGACCTACAGCTTGTAGATATTGTCGAATTGGCCCAACTGGCTGATGAAATTGACGTCCAGAATATTCAGACTGCTGTGATTGACCAAAATCTGACAGTCGATTACATTGTTCCCGAAAACGGGGCAATGGTGCTGCTGCCTCTCCGAGACAAGATCCAGATCGCAGTTGATGAGGTTTTCGGAGATAAGGCGCCCGTTGATGGACCGACCAAGGCAGAGCTGGAAATGATCGAAGCCCAGGCAACAGCTCAAGCGGAGTCGGCCGTCCAAGCCTTAGAGCAAGCGGCCCAACAGCAAGAACAGTTGCGCGCCTACCTGACTCAAGAGGAGGCCACGCTGGTCGTTCAGAACGGGACAAACATTACCAATTTAGCCTCTCAGACGGCGGCTTTCTTAAAAGACCAAGGTTTCAAGGTCATTCAATTTGGCCCGGCGGATAGCCCTAATTACACCGATACAGTAATTATTGTCTACAACGAAGAAAAGAATTATACCCTCCAAGTCTTAGAAGCAACCTTTGACGTTAAAGAGGGAAACGTTCGCCTTAGTCCTAACCTCAAAAGCGATGTTGACTTTCGCGTTATTGTCGGCAGCAGTTTTGAACTGCCTGACACCTCACTCCAGTAGCTAAGTTTAGCCCACTCCTGAAGTATCAGCAGCTTTGTTTCACTGGTTTCACAAGCGAACACCAGTGAACTTTAGGCTTATGTGATTTAACCGGTTTTTAAGACACATCTAACCACTTACATGGAAACTCCTGTTAGACTACACATATTTAGACTATATCTCTAAGATGCTAAGTCTTTCAGGAGGAAACAGTGACCACTCGATTTACCGAATTCAAACGTGTGTGGAAGAGCCCCGCTCTTGACCAAGCCCTTGCCAGCAAAAGCACAAACCTACTTGCGACTGCCGTGGATCGCCTGGCAGCCGCTATTCTGTGCGCCATTTTCTGGGGGTTGACTGGTGGAGTTTTAGGCGGTTTAATCGCCCTCGTCACCCATATCGCGGCTGTTCAAGTTGCCGGCATGGGCGTCCTCATTGGCGGTTCATTTGGAGTTGGAGTAGGGTTGAGCAGCCGTATCAGTCACGCCCTGAAAGCCACCGGTCTCCTTAAGATCATGTTCATTGGAACCCTAACCATTGGTCTTGGCTTACTGCTAGGCTATGCCGTAATTACCTGGTCTAACTAACCCCTTTAGCTATACCTGCTTCAATCAACCCGGTCAATCGTCATTGACCAGCACCGGGGGCTAGCGGTAATGTGGCGGAGGGTTTTGATTGTCTCTGACACGTATCTGACCAGATGGGTTCAATCTTGAAGATTGAACCCATCTTGGTTTACAAACGGCAATGGCAGCGTAGGGTTGGAAGAGGACGAGCAAGCGGGCTTAGATCTGCCGCCGCCCATTCGTCGACAGGGGGGCGGTCGAGACTTTGTAAGGTCCGTTCCCGTTAGGAGAGGGCTTCAACACAGCCCACCCCTCCGCCTCTTGCGGCTGGAATACACTCACCGGTTGAGATAACATACTGCCCTGCCCCGTCGAACGCAGCGCGGCTCGTTTCAGTTGTTCCAGGGCCGTCACCACTTCCCGTGAAGTCTGTTTCAGCTCCGCCAGCGTGCGTTGAGCCGTCTGTTTGTCCCGGCGCAGATGGGCGGTGTGAACCACTGACAGCAGTTCGTGCAGCTTCTGGTGTGGAAGCTCAATCGCAGCGAATTCCGGCAGGTGGGCCCACTCGAGACGGCCGCGACCTTGATACCATTTGCCCAGCAAACACTCGGTGTGGGCATGGGGGGTAATCAATTCCCCTCCGGTCAGCATCGTCTCCACTCGTTTGACCCAGTTGAGGTGAGCCTGCTGGAAGGTGCTGATTTCCGCTTCAATCTCTTTGGCCGAGACCTCACTGGAAAGCTTGAACTGGGTGACCAGTGCCCGCAAGCCCTGAGCCATCTCCTTGAGTGTCTGAGCCGAAGCCCCTACCGCCTCGACCTGAGCGCTCATCTGTTCAGTTGAAGCGCTGACTTCTTCAACAGCGGCGCTGTTCTCTTCGCTCACACGGGTGATACTTTCAATCGCTTCGCTCACCTCGCCGGCGCTAGCCGCCATCTCTTCAGTCGAGGCGGTATTCTCTTCCACCACGGCGCTAACCTGTTCGACCAATTCCGTGACTGTATCAGAGACGGCCTCCATCTCCATCGTCGCCGCCCGGTTCTGCTCGGTTACCTGGCCGACCACCTGGAGAGCCACTCTCAGCTCTTCTACCGCAAACTGGATCTCACTGACCGCCTCAACCGTCAAATCTATTTGTTGAGCCAATTCAGTTGTCCCCCCGGCAATGGCTTCCAAGGCAGTCCCTGCGGCTCGGGTCCGGCTCACGCCAGCATGCACGCCCTCGCTGGCCTGGGCCATCGCCTCAACCGCTTGGTCCGCGCCAGCCTGCACCGTCTTGATCATCTCGCTGATCTCACGCGTGGCCTGAGCCGATTTCTCGGCCAGTTTGCGCACTTCATCGGCCACGACGGCAAAGCCTTTGCCATGCTCACCGGCGCGGGCCGCCTCGATGGCCGCGTTTAGGGCCAGCAAGTTGGTCTGGGCGGCAATCTCGTCAATCACATCAACAATGGCGCCGATCTGGCCCGACTGCTGACCCAGATGGCGGATCCGCCCGGCCAACTGCTCGGTGACCAAGCCCAACTGATCCATCTCGACCACAGCCTCTTGAGCGGTCTGCTGCCCACTCCGGGCTGTTTGAAGGTTACTTTGAATGAATTGGGATACTTTCTGACTTCGTTCCACAATCTGGCTGATCGCGCGATCCAGACCCTCATTAGTCCCTTGGGCACCGCTAACCGCCTGAGTTTGCTCATCGGCTCCACGGGCAATCATCCGGATGGAGTCGCGCAACTCATTCATCGCCAGACCGGTCTGGTTGACGGCGTCAGCCTGTTCCTGGGCCCCTTTAGCCACACCCTCCACCATCTGGGAGACCTGGCGGATTGAGCCAGCGGTGCGCGTCACGGCCTCGGTTTGCTGTTGTACGCCGTAGCTCATCTGTTGGATGGTGGTCACAATTTGGTTGGTGGCAAATCCGGCCTGATCGGCGCTGGCAGCCAGTTGGTCGGAAGCCGTCCCCACGCTGTTGGCATTCTCGACCACTTGCCCCACCAACTGACGTAAATTTTCCCCCATCCGGCTAAAGCTGTGCCCGATGCCCTGGATCCCCACAGCCATCTCGTTGACTGCCCGGCCCAAAGTCCCGATTTCATCCCGGCCGGTCACCTTCACTTCCTCCGGCGTTATCTCGACGGAAGCGGTGAGATCTCCGGCTGCCAGAGCTTGGCTGGCCGTAACCAAACGACTTAGATCACGCTCGACCAGGTGCCGGACCAGGAGCGTGACTTGCTGCAAGGGCCGGACCACACTGCGGCTTAGAAGTTGCCACAGCAAGATCGTGACCCCCAGCATCACCCCCCCGCCCATCATCAGCGAGAGATTGCGACTGTGCCCGATAGTGGCCAGGGTGGCGCTTCGCTCCAACTCCAACTCCACCAAGCCGACTATCTCACCGGCATAGTCTCGGATAGGCGCCACGATAACGGCGTAGGGCCGGTCCTCTTGGGTCAGACGTTCAATCTGAAACCGGCCGCTCTCAAATACCTGCTGCTGCACGGCCTCAGCGACAACTAACGGCTTGTCTCGGGTGGAGACGTACAGGGTAAAGGCTGAAGTGGCTTCTCTCTGGGGTGCTTCGGCAGTTTCAAGGCTGTAATCCGCACTACTATCCTGATGGAGGTAAACCGTGACCTCGGTGCCGTATGCCTCTTTAAACTCCTGAATGAAGTGTTGATCGAAATCCAGACCTATCTCAAAAGTACCGAGGTGCTGTCCTTCGGTTACGACCGGCACTACACCCCGGATACCGTACCCTAGCTTGCCTCTTTCCAAACCCATAATGGGCCGGTGCTGGCGATTCGCTTCCACAACGGTGTGGCGAATAGCCGACAGATCGTCACCAAAGGTATCCAGCTTATGCAACCGTAAAAAGGACGTGGCCGGCGGCAGGTGAAATTGGGCTTGAGAAACACCAAATTGCTGGTTAAGAGAGACATAACTGGCATGGGTTAAGTCTGCCAGCGCTTCACGATCTTGGTTCATAAAGGCTTGCTGGACTGCCGGAATTTCGACAAATGAAGTAGCCAAAGCTACCGCCATTTGCTCCCGACTCTGGATCTTGGTCAGGAAATTGCTATACAAAGCTTCCAAACACTCTTGCTCGTTGGTGGTGACCAGGCGATTCTGGGTCAAGATACTCTGCATCGTGAGCAAACCGACGGTTATCAACAGGGCCGATGACACCAGGATTAGAATTTTTTTACTAATACTCATTGGAACTCCTTTTTATTAGTTATGGTTCACTCAAAAAGCCGGCACCTACCAACTTTTCGAGTCGTTAGTTCAACAAAAGCTATGTTTCCAGAAGTTGACGCAGTTGCTCGATACGTTTCTTGATCCATCTCGGGATGTGTTTTCTGGCTCATTCTTCGGGATTATCTTGCGCAACAACGTTTTTATAACTACTATACCAAGCATTTTAACCGGCGGCTGACCCAGAATAGGGCCAATTGAGGGCCAGTTTTGTCCCAAACTCTACGGATGTACTGGTCGGTATGACCAGATGGGTTCAATCTTGAAGATTGAACCCATCTTGGTTTACAAACGGCAATGGCAGCGTAGGGTTGGAAGAGGACGAGCAAGCGGGCTTAGATCTGCCGCCGCCCATTCGTCGACAGGGGGGCGGTCGAGACTTTGTAAGGTCCGTTCCCGTTAGGAGCGCGCCTCAACACGGCCCACCCCTTTGCCTCTTTCGACCTGAATACGCTCACCGGTTGAGAAAACAAACTTCCCTGACCCATCGACCGCAGCGCGGCTTGTTTCAGTTGTTCCAGGGCCGTCACCACTTCCCGGGAGGTCTGTTTGATCTCGGCCAGGGTGCGTTGCGCGGTCAGTTTGTCCCGGCGCAGATGGGCGGTGTGAACCCTATGCAGCAGTTCGTGGAGTTTCCAGTGTGGGGGCTCAATTGCAGCGAATTCCGGCAGGTGGGCCCACTCGAGACGGCCCCGACCTTGATACCACTTGCCCAGCAAACACTCGGTGTGGGCATGGGGGGTAATTAATTCCCCTCCAGCCAACATGGTCTCCACTCGTTTGACCCAGTTCAGGTGAGCCTGCTGGAAGGTACTGATTTCCGCTTCAATCTCTTTGGCCGAGACCTCGCTGGAGACTTTGAATTGAATAATTTGCGCTTGCAGGCCCTGAGCCATCTCGTTTAAGGAATGAGCGGAGGTAGAGACCTGTTCGACTTGAGCGCTCATCTCTTCGGTTGAGGCACTGACTTCCTGGATGAAGGCGCTGTTTTCCTCACTCATCCCGGCAAAGCGTTCGATGGCTTCCGATACTTCAACGGCATTGGCCGCCATTTCCTCGGTCGAGGCCGTGTTCTCTTCAACTACGGCACTAACCTGCTCGACGGCCTCCCTCATCCGGTGGGCGGTGGCTTGCATCTCGGTCGTCATCAGTTGGTTTTGCCGGGTTGCCTCGTCAACGGTTTGGATCGCTTGCTGCAGGTGCCCGGCGGCTTGCTCGATAGCGCCGACCGCTTGCAAGGTGGCCTCCACCTGCCCGGCTAACTCTGTCGTCCCCGAGGCAATAGCTTCAAAGGCGATCCCGGCGTTCTTTGTCCGGCTAACCCCTTGCTGCACGTCGTTGCTGGCCTGCTTCATGGCCTCGACCGCATTGCCGGCCCCGGCTTGAACAGCCCGCACAATCGCGGTGATCTCTTGGGTGGCCCCGGCCGATCTTTCGGCCAGTTGGCGGACCTCATCGGCCACGACGGCAAAGCCTTTGCCGTGCTCGCCAGCCCGGGCCGCTTCGATAGCGGCGTTCAGAGCCAAAAGGTTGGTCTGGGCTGCGATATTATCGATGGTTTCCACAATGGCCCCGATTTGACCGGAGCGTTCGCCCAACTCCTGGATGGTGCGGGCCAGTTCAGCCGTGGCCAGCCCCAGTTGATCCATACCGATAACCGCTTGTTTGGCAGCGTGCTGGCCGTCCTGAGCGGTCTTAAGGTTAGCCTGGATGAAATCAGCCACGGCCCGAGTACGTTCAACGATGTGGGTGACGGCGGTATCCAGACTCATGGTGGCAGTTTGGGCACCGGTGACGGTCTGGGCTTGCTGGGCAGCGCCGGCAGCAATAGCGGAGACGGCTTGGGTCAAATCGCTCATCCCGTGGCTTGTTTGGCTGATGGCCTGAGCCTGTTCTTGAGCACCTTTAGCTACACCCTCGATCGCTTGAGACAGTTGGCGGACGGACGCAGCGATGAGACTCAGCCCGCCGGCCTGCTCTTGAATGTTTTGGGAAACCTGCTGGACGGTATTGGCAATCTGATGCGTAACCTGGCCGGCCTGATTAGAAGTGGAGGCCAGTTGGGTAGCAGCCTCCCCAACAGTCTTGGCAGTACCCGTGGACTGGCTGATTAATTGGCGCACATCGATGATCATGCGGCTGAAAGCGTGCCCTAAGAGGTCTTTTTCAGATTGAGGGCTGACGGTGACGGTCAAGTCGCCCAAGGCCACTTGATTGGCGGCCCGCGCAATTGTCTGTAAATAATCAAGCATCTGCTGGAGTGCGGTGCCCATCTCGGCTAACTCATCCCGTCCCTGCACGACCACCCGCTGTTCAAAGTCTCCTTCAGCGATGCGGTTAACCGTGCGCAGCATAGTCCGGATGGAGGAAACTATCCCTTTGGCTAGCCACCAGGAAAGACCAGCGGCGATCAGCGCGGTTATAGTCACAAACCAAAAACTGACCTTTTCGACCTTGATATTTTGGTCAACCGCCGTTTGCAGCGATCTTTCCGCCTCTTGATTTAGCTCCAAGACTAAGTCCTCAAGGTGCGCGGATAAGTCAGCGGCGTACACGTCAAACCGCTCCATGGCTGCATTTCCTTGGACCGGCCCGCCCTCGATATACGCTTGAGCCATCGCCTGCCCTTCGGCATAGAACTCCTCAAATGAAGCGGCTAACTCACTTAAAGTCTGTTGCTTATCGGGTTGCAGCCTGCCTAAAGCCTCCAAATCTTGATGAAACTTCTGAGCATAGGCTTCGGCCTGGGCAAAACCGTCATCGTAGCCGGGGGCAGCCCGCGTAGCGCTGATATCTGTCAACCACTGCCAGACTTGCAAAACATCGATCTTTATCTCCTTAGTTAAAGCAGCGGTAGCGACTTGATTTCTGGCCGCCTCGCTGGCGGCGACACTCTCTGTTAACATACTGTTGTTGGTGAGCACCAAAAGAGCGAGCATTAAGACGATGACACCTGTAGCCGTGAACAACTTGTTTCTGATAGTCCAGATCATTTTAGCTCTCCGAAGTGATGGTTTGGTCAGGTTGGCTGCACCCCATGTTTAGGCTTTCCTTCAGTCAACTGCACTTATATATCGGCACCTACAGTGTAGGACTTAAGCACATCGGTTGAAAACTTAGGTATTTTTCTGTAATTTCAGCGACCACCAATATTGGAAAGATTGTCCGTTGAGAGCTCAAGAATTTGTCGTAAACAATGTTGTCGGTGGGGCCGAGACGTGTATAATCCCAGGCTATATGACTAACCAGAACCAATTTGTCATTTCTGTGATGTCCCGGGATCGGGTGGGGATTGTCCGCGATGTGGCAACGGCCATTAGCCAACTTAGCGGCGATATTGCCGACCTGAGCCAAACAGTGCTGCGCGGCTACTTCACTATGATTTTGTTTGCCTCGTTTCCCACCACGCTGAATGCCGACCGGATCAAACAGAAGCTGGCCGATGTTAACCTGCACAGCCCTACCCCGCTTGAGATCTCGGTGCGGCAGGTGCTGAGCAATAACTTACCCTCTGAACCGGTGGACTCGGCCAACACCTATGTCCTCACCGCCAGCGGACCGGACCGAATCGGTTTTGTGGCGGATGTTTCGGCCTTTTGCGCCGAGCAGGGGATCAACATTCTTGATTTGTCAACCATGGTCGATGGTCAAACCTATATCATGGTCTTGCTGGTCGATCTGACGGGCAGTGGTCCGGTGGATGAAGTGCGGCGACGGATCAAAACCTTTGGCCACGAAACCGGCCTGAGTGTCACCTTGCAGCATCACGATATTTTCAAAGCGACGAATGAGATAAATATGTAGGCAGGGAGCAGGGCGCAAGAAGCAGGGAGTAACCGAAAAAATTACTCCCGACTCCTTGCGCCATACTTCTTGCTTCCTAAACCATAGGAAACCCAATGATTCGATCAGACCAAATCCTCGACACCGTAGCCATGATCCAAAAAGAGCATTTGGATGTGCGGGCGGTGACGATGGGTATCGACCTGATGGACTGCCGCAGCGAGACGGTGGTCGCCACTTACAAGAAGATCCGGGCCAAGATCAAGCGCCACGCGGCTAAACTGGTCGCCACTTGCGATGCGGTGGGGGAGAAGTACGGGGTCCCGGTCGTGAACAAGCGGCTGGCGGTGACGCCCATCGCCCACATCGGGGCGGGGTTTGGCCCGGCGGACTTCATTAAGCTGGCCCGCACCCTGGATGAAGTAGCGGCGGAAGTGGGGGTCGATTTTATCGGCGGTTACTCGGCCAATGTCGAGAACGGTATGAGCCAGGCAGACCGGGCTTTGATCGACTCGATCCCGGAAGCCCTGTCGATCACCCAAAAAGTGTGCAGCTCTATCAATGTGGGTTCTACCCGTTACGGCGTTAACATGGATGCGGTGGTGCTACTGGGCCAGACCGTTAAGGCGCTGGCCGAACGCAGCGCCGAGCGGGGTGGCTTTGCCGCGGCTAAATTTGTGATCTTCACCAACCAGCCGGGCGACAATCCCTTTATGGCCGGGGCTATTCACGGCCTGGGCCAGCATGAAGTGGTCATTAACGTCGGTGTCAGCGGGCCGGGTGTCATTGCCCGAGCCTTACAGCGCCGGGTGGAGCAGTCGGATGGCGAGCGGCTGGGCTTGCACGATCTGGCCGATGAGATCAAGCGGACCGCTTTTCGCGTCACCCGCAGCGGGGAATTGATCGGACGCCAGGTGGCCCAAGCGCTGGAGGTGCCCTTTGGCATCGTTGATTTATCTCTGGCCCCGACGCCCAACGTCGGCGACAGCGTGGGCGAAATTCTTAAGATCTTGGGCGTCGATGCCATCGGCGCGCCCGGCTCGACGGCAATCGTGGCCCTGCTGAATGATGCGGTCAAGAAGGGCGGCTCATTTGCCAGCCAGAGTGTCGGCGGGCTGAGTGGCGCGTTCATCCCGGTCTGCGAAGATCAAGCGCTGGCCGATGCGGTCAGGGACGGCAGCCTGACTTTGGAAAAACTGGAAGCGATGACCAGCGTTTGCTCGGTTGGGCTGGATATGATTGCCCTGCCCGGTTCGGTCGATGCCGGGACGCTGGCGGCGATCATCGCCGATGAGATGGTCATCGGCATGATTAATGGCAAAACCACCGCGGCCCGCCTCATCCCTGTGCCGGGCAAAGAAGCGGGCGACTTTGTGGCCTTCGGCGGGCTGTTTGGCGAGAGCGCGATTCTGCCGGTGCGCAACGTTGGCCAGTCGAGCCGCTTTGTCAACTTTGGCGGCAAAATCCCCGCGCCGATTCATAGTCTCAGAAACTGATGGACTTCATAGCGATAGACTTCATAGGTTTGGGAAATCTATGAAGTCTCGGAGGCCCGGGTCGAGGCAGTGTTTGACATAATACCGACCATCCGGTAAGATAACAAGGCTAGTCGTAATGCCAAAAGAGCCAATGCCGGTTGATGAAAACGTGGCTGTTGCCACCGAAACTACAACCTCACCAATGGAGCAGTTTCCCCAGGAAACTCGTTCACCCAACCCTTTGCTGCTGGGTATGTTCCACCGCCAAATCGACGGCGACCATCATCTGCTTGAGCTAGCCCAGCGCCGCTACAGCGCGGTCGGGCTGGGCGCCGAGTTCTACCCGGGCCATCTGGCCCAGCTTCAAGAGAGTCTGGAATTCCGGCCGCTCAGCGAACCCCGCTACACCGCCCATCTACCCCGCCATCTCCATTTGCTCGATTCACGCGGTTGGGCCAGTCTCACCGCCTTCGCCAGTCGCGGTCGGACCGATGCCTACGGCCTGATCATCCACGATCATCCGGAAATGGCTTTAAGGGCGGCTGACTACCGGCAGGCCATCAAGCGCCTGAACGAGCTTCTGCTCAAAATTCAGCCCAGCCCTTACGTGTTCATCGAGTACGCCGTGGGCCTGGACATTGACCACTATGCCGGTATTTTCGAGGCTGCGGCGGACTGTGAGCGGGTCAGCGCCTGCATCGATATCAGCCACGTTGGCATCAGACAGGCCCAGCGCGCTTATGCCGAGCAGTATCCCGGCCAGGATGTCTGCCATCTCACTCCGGACGCGCCAGCACTGCCGGACCGGATCGAGGCGGTGGTCTCGGCTACGGCGACGGCCCTACCGATTGTTCTGGACCTGGTGCGGCGCCTGGGCGCTTTAGGTAAACCGCTTCATTTTCACCTTCACGATGGTCATCCGCTGTCCACCTTCAGCCGCTATGGCGTCAGTGATCACCTTAGCTTTCAGCAGGAGATCCGGCTGCCGTTTGAATACGAAGGCCTCAGTCAAGTTCCCCTCCTCTTTGGTCCGGCGGGTTTGCAGCAGATTGTGGCGGCGGCGCTGGCCGCGCTGCCCGGGGACAAGTTATCCTTTATGCTCGAGATTCACCCCCTGCATCATCGGTTGGCTTTGGGACCGGATCAAGATTTGTTCAAAAACTGGGAGGACCTGCGCCACGCCGAGCAGATGAATGGCTGGCTCGCTTTGATCCTGACTAATCTCGATCTTCTCCGTAATGCCTGCCTTTCCGCTCGCCTGGTTGAGTCGTTCTCGGGAGAGACCGCGTAACCCCCAAGGAGCAACGATGACACATCAAATTGGCGGCTACAGGATTGTGACCCACCTGGGCCGCGGTTATCAAGCCGACACGTTTAAAATCAAGTATGGCACGAACGGGCACCGGCACGCCGCGCTCAAGCAGTTCAGACCCGATGCCTACAAATCGCAGACGTTACTGGCCAATGAATACAAATCTCTCATGCGGCTCCGGAAGGACTCCAAACCCAGCAGCATCCCCGGCATCTTGCACTACAGCGCGCGTGGTCGGTACATTATCATGGAATACGTTTCCGGCCGGCCGATGGTCGTTCCGCGAGACAAGCGCAGAGCTTTTTTGTGGTGGTTCGGCCTGGCCGAAACGATTATCTACGCGCACGACCAGGGTGTTTTTCATTGCGATATCAACCCGACCAATGTTTTGGTCAACGGCGATGCGGTGGTCCTCATCGACTGGGCTTCCAGTAAACGGGCCAGGAGCCTGATCAATTCGTCGAAAGGTTTGCCGCGAGGCCAGTGGCAGCCGCCGGAACAGCCGGCCGGCCAGTTGAGTCGCAAGACCGATATTTTTAGTCTGGCGGCGATGCTGTTGTGGCTCATCTCCGGCTATAAACCTCGCGATCCGATCTTCCAAGGGCCAGACCGGCGCGGCAAGCAGATCATCAAGTCGGTCCTGGAAAAGTCCCTCAAAAACACGGACTGCCGTTCTTTGGCGGCCTGCCTCGAAAAAGGGCTGGCCGGCGATCCGCGTTTACGCTACAGCAGCGCCAAACGGTTGTACAACAGCGTCCGCACCTGGTATCGCCGCTACTATCAGAGTTAAAATTTTTGGAGCAACCGTACCTTTAGAGTATAATGTCAAGGGTTCTTAACAACTAAATCTTTTTCGGGGGCTTGGACAAACCAGGCTGAGATACCCGCTTGCAGTTCACATGCAAAAATGGTCTTAGAAGAACTTGTCAGACTTCCACGCCATTTTTGATCCTTTCGTCTCTTTCGTAGTTTTTCGTGTTCTTCGTGTTCCGCTGTGAGGGTGACCGACCAACCTGATCCGGGTAATGCCGGCGGAGGGAAGATACTAAGAAATTCGTTTATTAAAACCACCCTCAACCGGGTGGTTTTTTTGTATCTGGCCACTTGTGATAGGAGGCGGTTAAAGCCATTACTATCATCACTACGTCTTCTGGGGATATTATGAACCGCATTGTTGTCTTTGCCAACGGAGAACTGAAGCAACCCGAGTTGTTGAAGGCCCAACTGCAGGCCGGTGACCGGATCTTCTGCGCGGACGGGGGGACACGGCATGCCTTGGCCTTGGAGTTGACTCCGGAAGCCATCATCGGCGATCTTGACTCAGTGGACCTGGAAGTGATTGAGCATCTACGAGCCAGAGGGGTTCGTTTTGAACAACACCCACCCCGTAAAGATGAAACCGATTTAGAATTAGCCTTAAACGCCGCCCTGGCCGAGCAGCCGGAGGAGATTATGTTGGTCACGGCCTTGGGAGGCCGGCTGGATCAAATGCTGGCTAACGTGCTGCTGCTAACCCGTCCAGAGTATGCTTCGGTGCGCCTGACCTTAGCCGATGGCGCGACCCGAGCGCTGCTGATCCGGGCGGGTCAACGAGTGACCGTCACAGGCCGACCCAGGGATACCCTATCGCTGGTGCCGTTGACGCCGGAGGTGACCGGAGTCGAGTTTAGCGGGGTCGAGTGGCCGCTGCGGCAGGCCACCTTAACTTTGGGCAGCAGCCGGAGTATCAGCAACCGGCTCCAAGGCAACCAGGCCAGTTTGAGGATTGAGGCCGGCCTGGTTTTGTTAGTGCATTTAAGCGAGCAATTGAGTGAAGGAGATTAAACATGGCAAACCCGGTTAATGTCAGTATCGAAGTTTTGCCCCTCCACCAAAACCCGTATCCGATTGTGGATAAGGCCATCGCCGTCATCCAGGCGGCGGGGGTGAAGTACGAGGTGGGGCCCATGGAGACGACGATGGAAGGCGATCTCGATGAGTTGCTGGCAGTCGTCAAGCAAGTCCATCGAGCCTGCTTCGTCGAAGGCGTTGAGCACGTCGTCACCGTGGTCAAGATTGGCGAGTCGGTGCATGGCACCAGCATTGAGGGTAAAGTGAGCAAGTATCGATGAGTGTCGAGGCTTTACCGTCGCCGGCGGCCCGCCCGGCCCGGCGGCGCCCGGCAGCACCGGTCTGGCGCAGCTACGGCCCGCCGGCGGTGCTGATTGGGGTACTGTTGGTCATTTGGCAGGTCTTGGCCCAGGCTCAGGCCATTCCCAGCTACATTTTGCCCACCCCAACCGCCATTCTGGCAGCGACCGGGCAGAATTGGAGCCTGATGCTGCCCCACATTGGCCAAACCCTGCAGCAAGTGTTGTGGGGCATCGGCCTAGCGGTGATCATCGGGGTGGCGCTGGCCGCTGCGGTTGATCTATCGCCTTGGCTGCGGCGGGCGCTGTACCCGCTGCTGGTAGCCTCCCAGACAATTCCAATCCTGGCTTTGGCCCCGCTGCTCATCATCTGGTTTGGCTTTGGTTTAACGCCCAAAGTCTTCATCGTCACCCTATTCTGCTTCTTCCCCATTGCCATCAACACCGCCGATGGCCTCGGGGCGGCTGATCCGGAGCTGCTCTCCCTGCTGCGGGCGATGGGCGCTTCTCGGCGGCAAATCTGGACGAAAGTGCGGCTGCCGGCCTCGCTGCCCTATTTCTTCTCGGGTCTGCGCATCGCGGCCACCTACAGCGTGACCGGGGCCATCATCGGCGAGTGGGTCGGGGCCAGTCAGGGCTTGGGGATTTATATGCTGCGCTCCGCCAACGCCTTCAAGACTGACCAGGTTTTTTCGGCCATTCTCGTCTCGTCGCTGCTCAGCCTGATCCTCTTTGGCCTGGTCTTTCTAGCCGAGCGCCTGCTGCTGCCCTGGTACCACTCCAGCCAACGGGCCGAGCAGTGGCGAGAAAACGCGAGCCGCTAAGGAGGGCAAAGTGAAGACCCGACGCCGAAGAGTTTGGAGTGCGGATTGAAATCCGTACTCCAGACGACATTCTTATTAGAGGAGCCAGACAGGCCCAATGATGAAAAACGTTTGTAGTAACCGCTTTAGCGGTCCTCCTGGCGCGGCTGAAGCCGCTACTATACGAACTTACTTTAGGGAGGTTTCAAATATGTTACAAAAAACGCTTCTTGCGGTTCTAACGCTGCTGTTGGCGGGGCTCATTTCGGCCTGCCAGGCTACGACAACCGGCGCACCGGCGGACGAGAACGAGCCGGCCGAGCCCAGGGAGGTGACCTTGATGCTCGACTGGGTTCCGAACACCAACCACACCGGCCTGTTTGTGGCCCAAGAGAAGGGCTATTATGACGAAGCCGGTTTGCAGGTCAACATCATCCAGCCCGGAGAGGCGGGAGTTGAGCAGGCGGTAGCGGCTAACAGCGCCCAATTTGGGATCAGCTACCAGGAGGGTGTCACCGTAGCCCGGGCTGAAGGAGTGCCGATTGTGTCCGTGGCAGCGGTCATTCAGCATAACACCTCCGGTTTTGCTTCGCGGGCTGAGGCCGGTATCACCCGGCCGCAAGAGTTCGAGGGGAAACAGTATGGCAGCTTCGGCTCCCCCATCGAACGGCCTATGCTTGACTTGTTAATGAGCTGCGACGGGGGCAACGCCGAGCAGGTCGAGTTTGTCGATGTGGGTTATGCTGATTTCTTCGCCATTACCGAACGGGGAGTCGATTTCGCCTGGATTTTTTACGGTTGGGATGGAATCAATGCCGAGCTGAAAGGGATCGACCTGAATATCGTGATGCTGAGCGACTGGACCGACTGCGTGCCGGACTACTACACGCCGGTGGTTATCACCAACGAGTCCCTCATCGCCGACCAGCCGGAGTTGGTGCAGGCTTTTATGTCGGCCACCGCCCGGGGTTATGAATTTGCGGCTGCTAATCCGGACGAGGCCGCCGACATCTTGCTCAAGGCCGCCCCCGAAAGCGATCCGGAATTGATCAAGGCCAGCCAGCGGTGGTTGTCGCCCCAATACCAGGCTGATGCCGCGCAATGGGGCGTTCAAGATGAGCAGGTCTGGCAGCGCTATGCGGATTGGCTCGCCGAGCAGGACGTGCTGGAAGAAACCATCGATGGCCAAGCCGCCTTTAGCAACGAATTTTTGCCGGCGAGAGATAACTAGGCGTAGATGGCCTCGACGGTGGACTTGTTAACCCTTAACAACATCGGCAAGACCTTCCGCGAAAACGGCCAACCGGTGACGGCCTTGGCCGAGATCAGTTTTTCGGCCCGCGCGGGCGAGTTCTTGACCATTATCGGCCCCAGCGGCTGCGGTAAGTCGACCCTGTTCAATATCATCGTGGGCCTCTCGGAGCCGGATACCGGCGAGATCCGGCTGCAAGGGCAACGGCTCCAGCAGCGAACCGGGCTGTTTGGCTACATGCCTCAACGGGACCTGCTGCTGCCCTGGCGGACTGTTTTGGACAACGTAATTCTGGGTCCGGAGTTGGCCGGGGAAGATCTGCGAGCGGCCCGCAGCGAAGCACAGTCGCTGTTGCCGTTGTTTGGTCTCGAAGGCTTCGGTGAGATTTACCCGGCCACGCTGTCGGGCGGTATGCGCCAGCGTGCCGCGCTGCTGCGGACCTTTCTCTGTCACCGGGAGGTAATGCTTTTTGATGAGCCGTTTGGAGCGCTTGACGCTTTAACCAGGCGGGAGTTACAAGGCTGGCTGTTGGGCATCTGGCAGCGCTTTAACAAGACAATCCTGTTCATCACCCATGATGTCGAAGAGGCCCTTTTTCTCTCGGATCGGGTTTTGGTGATGACGCGACGACCGGGGCGAATTGCCTTGGAAATGCCGGTTGAACTGCCCCGCCCCCGGCAAGCCGAGATGATCACCTCGCCAGACTTTATCACCATGAAGGCCGATCTGCTTAAGGCTTTGGGGGAACCGGCTCAATCTTAACCTTACTTGGCAACATTATGAAATCGGCGTAAAATAGGTAAAATTTCCGTAAAATGGGGGGATACTGTGTTTCCTACTTCATTTCCTATGGCAGAAGGGCCGTCACCCGAAGAAAAGTTTGAGCGGGAGATTTTGAGCTGGGCGGACCTCGACAAACTGATTGATCACCTTATCCCCCAATTTGAGGGTGAGTTCGACGGGCTGCTGATGGTTGGAAAGGGGGCTATGGTGCCCGGCGGCATCCTCAGCGAAGCGATGAAGTTGACCCACGTCCTCACCGCTTCGGTCTTTATCCCCGATGACGTCGATAGTAAGTGGGCCTGGCCAACATTCGTCCAGTTTCCGCCTGACACGCTGGTTACCGGTCGCCGCATTTTGGTGGTGGACGACATCTGGGCGAATGGCCGGGCGATTTCGATTGTTTATGGCCGGCTCAGGGCGGCGGGCTGCGATGCCGAAACCGCGGTGCTGCACTATCGCCTCAAGTCTAACCTGTTTCACGATGGCCCTAAGTATTACGGCGCGATCACCGATCGTTACATTATTTATCCTTGGGAGACACCAAAGATTGCCCGGCGGTCCAGCCAGCCTGGCACCGGACCGTTACCGGCAATTTAAGCCAAGCTTAGTTAACCAAGTACGTGACAAAAGTGCTTCTCTCAGTGGGAAGCACTTTTTATTTGGGCTGGCTCACGCCAGCCAAGTATCTAATTAATTTATAAGTAATCTCTATCCACATTCTTATGGAGAAAAACTCAAAAAAATGAAATAATTGATTTTATCTTGCAAAGCACCAGTTCATGGGTTTTGAATTTTCTAAGTTTTCTCCTTCTCTAATTTAAATTGCTCTCCGACTTTCGAAAAATTTGTGTTCATACTTGACAAGGGAACAGAGGTTGATGGCAAACGTCGTATTGTTAATTGATGATGATGTCTATATCCACCGCATCATTGAGAGAGCGCTTGACAAGACCGAGTTCTCGTTAGAAGTGGCCAATAGTGGCTACCAAGGTTTACGAAAGGCCTATTATGTAGAACCGCGAGTCATCCTCCTCGATGTTATGATGCCCGAGATGGACGGGTGGGAGACCTTCAAACGGCTAAGAGAGATATGTGATACACCTATTATTATTTTTACAACGCTCAGTCAGCAAGAGTGTATTCTTGAAGGCCTAAATATGGGGGCGGATGACTACGTTACCAAGACCACGCCCTTCAACGAACTGGTCGCCCGGATTCGAGCGGTAGTCAGGCGCACGCCCAACCACGATCCGGCATATTCTAAAGAACAGACCATTTCCTGCGGCAGCCTTAAAATCGATCTTTACCGGCGAGAGGTCACCAATAGCGGTAAACGAGTCGAGCTAAGCCCCACTGAGTACCGCCTTCTCTCTTTATTTGCCAGACACAAAGGCAAAGTCCTGTCAACAGACTTTCTACTTTCAGAAATTTGGGGGCCTGAGTACAAAGACAGCAAACGGTATCTTTATATGTATATTAGTTATCTACGAAATAAGCTAGAGGAAGATCCCACCCAACCCCGATATATTTGCAGTATCAGGAAGGTAGGTTATCGATTTGGGTAGTTTACCCTGGTAAAGCCGGGTTTAAACAAATTTGACAATCATTTAGATTGGGGTAAGGTATCTTATCAATCCAAGTAAGCGTTCTTCAAATCCTGAAGAACGCTTTTTATATGCTTATTTTCTTACCACTGGACAGAGTAGCTTCTTATCATCGCCGATCTCCACTTTACAGCGTAGTAGTCCAACCCATCTATACCGTTCTATGGCCTACAGGTAACTGTAGGGCAAGAAAGGAGTATTGCTATGCTGACCGCAGAATCAGCCAATGAGTTTTTGAACGCCCGACAAAAAGCCTTTATTGAGGACTGGGTCAACTTTTTTACCGGACGGCCCAATGATTTACTCTCCTTTGAAGAGGTAAAGCAAAACCTTCGTTTGCAGGATTCTTCTTATAAGGGATTGCAAGAAGTAGAACTGGATAAGATCGTGGGGAGCACCGGACGCTACCGCGATTTCACTCGCTCATTTTTACCGCGTAATAACAGCACCGAAGAGCGCTGGCGGCGAGTCGACGCCGTTACCCATGAGTATGGCGTTCCGCCCATCGAGTTGTTTAAGGTCGGTGAGGCTTACTTTGTCCGCGACGGCAATCACCGGGTCTCAGTGGCCCGTTCTCACGGCGCCACAACGATTGAGGCTTACGTAATAGAATATAAAAGCAGAATTCCTGTTGACAAGAATGATGATGCCGAGTCACTACGGGTCAAGATGGATGAGTTGCTAATCCAGGAAGAGCGCCGGGACTTTTTTCGGGAAACAAAACTCGATCAGATTCGACCCGAGCAAAACATCGTCTTCACCGAGCCAGGCCGCTACCGCTTGTTGAAGGAGCATATTGGCTTTCACCAGTACTTGATGGAAATCGAACAGCAGCGGGTAGTGCCGTATGAGGAGGCAGTGGCGAGTTGGTATGTTCACGTCTACCTGCCTATTGTGGAGTCGATTCGCCGTAGCAAAGTGTTAGCGAGTTTTCCGGATCGGACTGAGGCAGACCTTTACGCCTGGCTGCTCGAGCACCGGGCCGAGTTAGAAGAGGACGTTAAGGCTCTGGGTTTTGTGCCGACCGAAGATTTGTTGGAACAGCTCAAGCGTGAGCGGGCCACAAACCCCTTTGCCCGGTTTATGGGCCTATTTCGCAGTGACGAGGCCCTTAAGGGTCTATCCCCTCTGACTTTGGAACGAGCCAAGTTTCTGAAAGAAACTAACCTGGATGAGGTCCGCCCCGATCATAACCTGAAGTACAGCGAGGCGGGTTGCTACCGGCTTACCAAGCAACACATCGACGTACACCGGTATCTGAAAAGCATTGACTTCGCCCGCGAGATCCCCTACGACGAAGCCGTGGCAAGTTGGTACGACAATGTCTATATGCCGGTGATCAAGCTCATTCGAGCACGAAATTTGGCCGCGAAATTTCCTAAGAATACCGAGTCGGACTTGTATTTATGGCTGGTCTCGCGACGCGAAGCCATAGAGCAGAGCCAAGACCAAGCCGGTCAAGTGCCGGATGAGGCCTTAATCGTTGAGTTGGAGCATGAAAGTCCGACCGGTCCGATTAGCCGCTTGATCGAGGCCCTGAGCCACCGAAAAAGTAAAGTTAGCGAGGAATTAGAAAAGATTACGGCCAAGGTGTTGGCCAAAGAGTAGATCTCGCTCAAGAGGAGACCGACAGAACCGGGGGTTCGAGACCGGGAATGAAAATGAGTTTTGGGGGTACTACCCCCCAAGCCCCCCGGCCTGCGGCGCTATTTTCAGAGGGGTGCTGGGATGGCCAGCACTCCTCTTTTATTGTTTTACCGGCTTGAGGGCATCTTTTACATCTGGCAGGCCGGCATAAAGCTCGGTCCGATCCAGTTTGGTTGGCAACGGCCCGATCTGTTGGAGTTTCATCTCGACGATTTCTCGAGCGAATAAGAGACAGACCTCCGGCGGATGGCCATCGAGCATGGCCGTCAAATATCCGGCCCAAAATGAGTCCCCGGCGCCGGTAGCATCCACCACTTTGATCTTTCGGGCGGGCAAGTGGCCCAGGATACGGCCCTCTTGAGAGATCATGGCTCCCTCTTTACCCATAGTGAAAACCACAATCTTTGGCCCCAGGTCATGAAGCTTTTTGATATAAGCGGCTGGAGTTTCACCCGGGCCAAATAACCGGTGCGAGTCATCGAGCGAAGCTTTGGTAATGGTTACATACGGAAAGATGTTACGAAGCACCTCTTGCGCCTCTTGATAATTGGGCCAAACCAGAGGGCTATAGTTAGGGTCAAGGGAGACAATTTTGTTTTGCGCGTGGGCCAGTTGAAAGGCTTTTTCGACCGCGAAGCGGCTGGGTTCTTTTGAGAGTGGCCAGGTTGAAGCGTGAATAATTTTTGACTGCGCAATGGCACTCTCAGAAACTTCATCCGGTGTTAGCTTGTAATCACCATCCCGAGAGGGTTCAAAATCGGGCGTGCCCTGGGTTTGCGAGACGAAAACAAAGGTGGTGTGAACTAAATGATCCATCACCAAGTAGTCGGTCATCACCCCGTTATAGAGCAACTCAGCCTTGATGAACTGGCCAAAGGCGCCGATGCCGGTTTTGCTCATGACTGCTGCCTGGCAACCCAGCTTGGACATATTAACGGCAATGTTAGCCGGCGACCCCCCCAGATAACGCCGGAATGTAGTGGCTTCGCGCAAGCTATCAACCACTTCCGTAGAGATGAAGTCAATGAGAACTTCACCGATGGCCAACAAATCAATACTAGCATTGGATGTTGTCATGGAACTCACCCTGTATTATGATGATATCGGCTAAATGTTTTGTTTTTGAGATGATATCGTGTTCTATCTGTAGAACCTCCTCAAAAAGTGGATATTAGAAATCGGCCAGGGTGTCCTGCAACTGCTTTGCCACGCTTTGCGGATTACCCTGACAAATCCAGAGCCCCAACTGCTCCAGGCCACCTATTTCTTGAGTATAGGGCAAAAACTCAAAATAGAGACCGGCCCCTGGCCCATTGAAAGTAATCACATTATAAGCCGTAGCCCGGCCGATTTTGGGCATAATGGTCAGGATGGCTCGGGTAGCATCTTGCCAGCCTGTCGTAACGGCTTCCATTTCAGCAGCGGAGAGCTGGTGCAAGTACTGCTTGGTCGTGTCCTTCAAGAGGAGCATAGTATTGTAGGGCCGCTTCATAAAGTAAGGCACCATTAAGACCGCTTCTCCATAGTCTCGGACTAAAAGCTCGCGCGGATTTTCTCGGAGCATGTAGCTGGCAAAAAGCTCACCCCGCTGTTGCCCAAAACGCCAGTTATTCTGAATTTGGCGGGGCATGACGTTGCTATAACAGATTTGCTGATGCCCGTGAGATAAAGAGCCACCAACCATAAGCCCGTAATTCTTAAAGATTGAGACAAAACCACGCGTCGCAGGCGCGCCGTTAGCTGAGAGGGTCGGCGGCATAACCGCTGCCGACTCGTGCAGCAGTTTTTGTTCCAGCGCGGCCAGTCGCTGCATCGCCACCACCCGGTCAGCGAGCGGCATATTGTGCCAATCTCTTTCGTGCAAGGACGAGGTCCACTGCAAAAAGTGGAGGCCGTAGGGTAGCCGGTCACCGGCTGCCGCAACCTGATCAACCGGACCATCGACCAGTGGATAGAGGACCGGGAAGAGATTCTTGTTGATAAATGTAAATCCTTCGCTAAGATCGGCCACGTCAATGACGCCCGTGGTTTTACCCTCACAGATGGGACAACTTGTGGCGGTTTTGGCCCCGGCAGGCGGCTCGGGGTAATCGTGGGGGCGACGGGCACGGGCCGAATTGTAGAGCACCACTACCCCGTCACGCGGATCGACCTGATACATAGCATCCGGTTGAAACTTGACCAGTTCGGGATCCTGCCGGAACAGATCGAACAGCTCCGGCACGGAGAACTGGTCGATGGACTCGGCCTGCAGGATTTTGTTAAGCGCTTCCCGGCTGAGTTGCTGGGGGTTAGGATCGACTTCAAATTGCTCAGACATTATTTTTTCCTTCGAAAATCGGCTTTATGGAAAGCGAGCTAAAGCAAACCAAAATGCTGCAGCCCCTCCTCTATCCCGGCAGCATATGACTTTTGGGCAAAGTAGACCGTCGGGCCAGGATTATCGTCTCGCAACTGCTTCAACTCCGGTTGAGCGTTGCCGACGACGATGCCGTAAAGGAATTCCTCAAACATCGTCCGATCGTTACCGGTATCTCCGGCCACCACGACTCGCTGAGGGGTCAAGTTTAGATGTTGCAGGATGAACTTGACGGCCTTGCCTTTCCCCGCCTTAGCCGGGATGATATCCAGATCCCGGCCGCTCGACCAGATGACTTGATAGATGTCAGCTTTGCCGGCCTCGATTACGCGCCGTTTAATCAAGGCAGCCGCTTGAGGCGGATCAGGCGTTTGATCAAGAAAGCAACTGACCTTTAGAGCCGTGTTGTACCGGTCCGACTGCATTCTCAACCCTTCAATATCTTCCAGGAAGGTCAGAGCCTCTGCCCGCGAAAAGCTTTGGCGCAGTTGAGCGTCCCAGGCCGGCAGGCGGGCCATTCCGTTGGAAAACGGCGGCAAGTAAATCTCGGTCCCGACCAGCGTGGTGATAGCGTCCGGTACCGGCAGCCCTTCTTCCTCAAAACCAGGGAGCACGTCGGTGAGCGTCCGGGCCGTGGGCAAAATTAGAAATAACTCGCCTCGCTGGCGTAGAGCGCTTAACTGCTCGGCTAACTGAACCAAAGCTTCGGTATCGCCGGTCAGGGTGTAATCAATATCACAGGCTAAAATCCACTGAGGTTGCATGATCTCATTTACCCAAAGGACTCAAACCTAACTTTTTCAGCCCGATCGAAAACCTCTAACATTCGCTTGGCAATTCCCGTCCAACCGCAATAGCGCCGGGGCAAAGCGAGAGCCTTCCACCGACAGCTCAGGGGCTAAGTTGGAGTAAAGCACAGGCAAGGCTCAAGACTGATCCCTGGTCGATTGAAACATATCGACCGTAAGCGGAATGAAGTCTGCCGGCACGGTATCATTGTAAAGGGCCTGGTAGGCGGCAATATATCCGGCCGAGCTCCAGGCCTGGTGAGCTTTGCCCATGGGCCGGCCGGTTTGGCCGTGCAGCCACTCGTTAAACTCCCACGCCTCGTAGAGACCAAGCCGGCAAGCTTCGGCCAGCGCGTTGAGCTCCTGGTGCGCCAGCTCTACCCGCCCAATCCGGGCCAAAAAGCGAACCCACAGTCCGCCAATAAAAGGCCAAATGCCGCCATTGTGGTAATGGTCGGGCAGGTTGAGAAAGTTGGTGACAAAGTAATCTTTCCAATCCGCCGCCCCGGAGGTAACCGGCGGATAGTAACATTTAACCGGATACGGGGAGTTGACCCCGACGCCCCAGAGGAACTGGAAGATCTGCTCCATCTGCCGCTCGCTCAGCAAACCCATCAAGCCGGCCAGGAGATTAGCGTACACGTCGCAGCGCCAGGAGAAGCCAAAGGGGCTAATGGCATCCAGCAGGTATTGAGCGTTACCTAAGGTAAACTGCGTCTCCGAGAACGACTCTCGCGCTTCGGACAGCTTTTGGGCCGTGGGCCAAAACTGGCGCTGGATTTTGCGGCGAACAGTCTCGGCCAGCGTGCTGTATCCCTGCCCGTCGTCGCCCATAGCCGCCTGGACCACCGAAAAATCGCGGCAGGCCAGATACCACAGCACCTCATCATACAAAACATTGTAGGAGCGGGGGAAGAGGTCCATCCAATCGGAGGACTCCGGCACTTCGATGAGGCCGCAGTTGTTGGAGTCGTGAGCGTTCAACCAGTGCATCGCCCGGCCCAAGTGAGGATAGATCCGGGTCAGAAAATCACGATCGCCGGTGTAGGCTGCGAAGCGACTACCGCCGATGACAAACCAGAGCACAGAGTCGATCGAGGCGATATCCCCTACCCCGCCGTAGTCTGGCTTGCCCGTCTTGATCTGAACGTTAGCCGGAATCTGACCGGCCGGGCTTTGAGTCTCGGCCAGGATTTCCAGGGTGCGTTTGAAGCACTCCGTAATATCCGGATCATTGAGGCGCAAGCTCCACAAACCGGTCTTGATCCCATCCCGGCTCCAAACCGCAAAATAGTTAGAATCTTCCGTGGTGAGCGGATTATCGCCCAAACCGGCCGCAGAAAAGCCGAGCGGGGTCAAATTGTGCCGCAAGGACTCGACGGCTCGATTCAGCCCTTCCTGGACCAGACTAGTCCGGGTGGGCTTAATCTCATTGAAGAACTTGTAATGCCGCAGCCCCTCCAGCAGGCCCAAAGCATAATTACTGTGGCTAAAATAGGCGCGCAGTTCAACGGCCCGCTTGAGGGCGTAGGTTGCGTTACCAACCACGATGCCGCGAAAGCCATACTGAAACAGATCGGCATCGTTTTCGGTGCCGCCGCAGACAAAGACCTGGCTCGGAGCCAGTAAGAGGGAGTCCACCAGAAACTTAACCGCCGGGCCGATTCCGGCTCGCTCAGGAATGATATCCAGATAAATCCGGCGGGAGTAAACTAACTTAATCGAAAAATGGGCCTCCAACAAATCCTGTTGTAACTGGTCAAGTTGGGCTGGGGTGGCGTCTCGCCAGTAGTAGCTTACTTTGAGCGGGGATTGGTGATCTTCCTCTTGCAGAGTCAGCTCGGCGTAGCGATCGGCCATAAAGGTAACCAGGTCGCTCCGCCGAAAGCCCTCATACACATAGTGATACCACTCATCAACCGGATTCTCGCCGGGCAGGCGATGAATTTCGGTGCCCACGAGCGAGATGATGTAATCCGGCATAAGCAGTTGGTACGTATCGATGGCTTCAATTTGCCTGGCCAGGTTCTGTCCGGAAACGTAGACCAGGGTCAGGCTCTCCCGCTCTTTTTCTAGAGCGGCCTGCAATTTTTCACGGCCGGCCGAATCCTCATTCAGCAGCACATCATCGATATCGGCCACCAAAAGGCGGCGTTGGTCAAATATTGACGTAATACTCACCGGAGAATAGCTCCCTTAATACAACTTTACAACCCATAAAGAATTTGTAGCAGTCTCTTTTGTGCCAGGCAAGCCGGTGCGGCTCACCGGCTTAGCCAAATCTCAACCAATGATACTGATACGGCTGCAGCGACAGCGGATAATCGGCCTGCGAGATGATCGGCAGCGTTTGCCGGCTCAGGATATCGACCGGCCGGTGCCCCACAAAATCGGCCAACGGCAGTGACACCTCTTGCGCCTGGCCGGAGAGGTTACAGACGATCAACAGCCGGGTATTACTGGTTTGGCGAAGATAGGCCAGAATAGCCTTATTGTTTACGCCCAAAAACTCACAACTGCCCCAACCGAGGACCGGGTTTGCTTTGCGGGTGGTCACAAAGTACTTCATCTGGTGAAAAAGGGAGCCAGGCTCGGCCCGTTGGGCTTCGACGTTGACCTTTTGATAGCCATAGGTCTCGTCATCGATCAGCGGCGCCCAAAATTCGGCGGGATCGGCGCTGGAGAAGCCGGCGCCGGGCTCGCCCGTCCACTGCATAGGGGTGCGGACGCCGTTGCGGTCGAAGAGATCGATGTTGTCGCCCATGCCAATTTCATCACCGTAGTAGATAATCGGCGCGCCGGGCAGAGAGAAGAGGATGGCATTGGCCACGGCCAGCTTACGCCGATCATTGTCGAGGAGCGGGGCCAGGCGGCGGCGAATGCCCAAGTTGAGCGGCATACGCGGATGCGGCGCGTACAACTGCCACATCAACTGCCGGTCTTCTTCGGTGACCATTTCCAGAGTCAGCTCATCGTGGTTGCGCAAGAAGACGCACCACTGGCAATTGGTCGGAATAGCGGGGGTTTGGGCCATGATCTGGATGATATCGCTGGCATCGCCCAAGGCCAGAGCTTTGAAAATCCGCGGCATCACCGGGAAGTGAAAAGCCATATGGAACTCATCGCCAGGCACCGACGGGTCACGCTCATCACCGCCGAAGTAGGGCCGCAAGTCCCAGGGCCACTGGTTAGCCTCGCCGAGCAAAATCGTGCCGGGATAGTGCTGGTCCAGAATTTTGCGGACCCGCTTGAGATAAACGTGGGTTTCCGGCAGATTCTCGCAGTTGGTGCCTTCGCGCTCAAACAGATAGGGCACGGCATCGGCCCGGAAGCCATCGATGCCCATATCCATCCAATAGCGCAGCACGTCGATCATGGCCTCGGCCACGACCGGATTGTCGTAGTTGAGGTCGGGTTGGCTGGCGTAGAAGCGATGCCAGTAGTATTCGCCGGTATTGGGATCCAGCGTCCAGTTGGACGGCTCGGTATCGAGGAAGATGATTCGGGCCTCTTTATATTTCTGGTCGGTATCGCTCCAGACGTAGTAATCGCGGTAGGGATTGTCTTTACTCTGCCGCGACTCGACAAACCAGGGGTGCAGATCAGAGGTGTGGTTGAGGACCAGATCGGTGACGACCCGGATACCACGAGCATGGGCCTCATCGACCAGCCGTTTGAAATCCTCGACCGTGCCGTAGTCAGAGTGAATGTGATGATAATCGGCAATGTCGTAGCCATCATCCTTGAGCGGTGAGGGAAACATCGGCAGCAGCCAGAGGCAATCAACCCCCAACTCTTTGAGATAATCGAGTTTACTGGTCAAGCCAGGCAAGTCGCCTTTGCCGTCGCCGTTGCTATCGCAAAAGGAGCGGATGTGGGCTTCATAGAAAATTGCGTTTTTGTACCAAAGCGGATTGTTAGTTAAAGGCATTTTTTACCTCGCTATGTTTGTTCACTTAATCGATAGACCCGGCCTTCACCGGGCGAAAGAACCTCGACGCGGTAGTGCTTGCCGTTAAAACGCAGGAGTTGGTCCATTTCGGCCACGTGTCCCACTGTCGAGAATTCACACGCCCAGTAGTGCTCCGGCGCAAGACCCGGTACGGCCGGCAGGCCAAAGTAGGGCACCGGATTAGCCGTATCGGTGTTGGCCATAAAGACAAAATTGGGCTCTGTCACAAAGGTCCAGGCGATGACCTTGGTGTTGGCCGTCGGATCGGGCGGCAGAAGCCAGCGAAGCGGGCGGGCTTTGATCTGCGGCCAGATTGAGTCGAGGTACTGCTTTAGGCGGGTCACCTGGGCGAAAAGATGCCCATTCTGGCCCCAGCGGTAAGGACCGTGTGTTGCTTTGGGGCCGGCGCTTTCCTGGAAGACGTAGAGCTTGGTGTAGTGCTCATTGGGCGCGGGTGAGAAATGAAGGTCCCGGACCTCGAAGCCGAGGCCCATATAGCTGGGCAAATCGGTCAGGAAGAAGGCCAGGAAGAGGCGTAGCTCGTTACCGGCGAGATAAAACTCATCGAAGCGGGGATCGTCCTTGTCGGCGGTCATGACTGTAAAGTTTGGCGTGCAGAGGCGGGTACGGCGCAGATCATCGTATTGGCGCAGCCGCTGCAAAAAGACCGGGTTGTTCACCGGCACAGACTGAAGATCACCCAACGTGGTATCGGCCTCCGACGCTTCCAGGTGGTCGAGCTCCTCACCGTAGGTGATGATATCACGCGGGGGCAAAAAGGTCTCGGCAAAGTAGCCAAAAGAGGGCACCCGGGCCTGAATATAGAGCTTGACCGCGCCCAAAATATCGTAGTAGCGGTCCAGGTTGTCCGGCACGCCGCCAGGCCGCATCTGGACGTGGGACATATCGCCGCGCATAAAGTCGAAGCCGTAACGTTGCTGCGCTTCGGCGTAGTGGCGGCAAACATAGTCCCACACTTCAACCCGCGGCTGTTCGAAATCGAGCGCCCAGTGCCGGTTATCATCCCGGCTCTCGTAGAGCTTGTAGCGGGCCAACGGTCCGAAAACGCGCGACATCGACTGCGGTTCGGCGATGACATAATCGCGCCAGACCAGGCCGTTGGCGTCCACGGTTTTGGCCTCGGGCCGGGGATCCACCTTGAGGCCGCGATAAGGGGGCGCCATCGTGGCGGGCACCGGCTCAAAACCATAGCGGACCAGGTGAAAGACCAGTTGGTTACGGCGCGTCTCGCGTAAGCTCCGTTCCTCCGGCCGGCCAAAGAGCAACCGCAGGCGCTCTGCTTCACCGACGGTTTCGCTGAACAGCTCGCTCCGCTGGAGCGGGATTGGCTCGCCAGACACCGCCGAACCATGAGCCTGCAAAAAATCGACAATCTTGTCCTGAACAGCCTCGTGCAGATTTGCTGAGTGATCCACGATCTCAGTCTCTTGGCGCTGAAGCCACTCGAAATACTCGGGGTGGGAGAGCACGATTTGGGAGAAGCGGTCGGTGTGGGGGATCACGTCCATGCCGACGGTGCGCCCGGTGGCGTGCAGCAAGTTGACGACAGCCCGGAGCTGCTTCTCAATCGTATCGAGTCCAGGGACGGCCTCAGCCACCTCTGCGCTGAAGAACTCCGGGTTGAGCTGCCAACTGCTGATGCCGTATAAGCTGCCGACCACCCCCGGTTCCCAAATCGGCAGCAGGTGGATCGAGTCTTGGGCTGCCGGCAACGTTAAGGCATACTTGATGATGTTCCAGAAACTCCCCACGGTGCGGACATTGATTCCGACCATGTTGCTCCGTTTGAGCCAACTGCCATCCGGCAGATCGGCCACCGGGCTGCGCAAGGGCGCTGGCAACTCTACCGACGAGTCAGGGTCAGTGTGAGCCGGGTCAAGAGCCAGATCGAGCGTGCTGCCCAGACGGCAGCGAAGAATGTCAAGCGTCTCCTGAGCGCTTAAGGTAACGGCCAGTTCGGGCAGCAGGTGGGGCACAAACGTTTGCCGGCCCGTTTGATAGGCCTCCAGGTAGCTTTGGCGACGAGAGGAGTCGGCCCAGGCGTCAAGGAATTCTTGATAGACTTTTGGCGCTAGTGACATTGTGTATTCCTTTAGCTAAGAAGGGAGCCTCCTCGGGTGCGAACGGCTCCTCGGTTAACGATGAGGCTGTTTACTCTCCCGCAGCACCAAGCCCTCGTTCGGCCCTAGCTCTAACTGAGTCAGATCAACCAGACCTTCCCGGACCATGTCGCTGGCCACGGCGATAGTAGCGCCCCATGAGATCTTACCGAGATCGAGCGTGTGAGACCGGGTGCCAAAATTCAAGACGACGAGAAAGTAATCCTGGTCAGGCGCCGAGCGCAGGTAAGCCAGCACCTCATCGCTGCCGGTTTCAACCGCGGTATAAGCGCCCAGGTGCAGCGAAGGCTCGGCCCGGCGCAGCGTAGTCAAAGCGCGGAAGAGACTCAGCATCGAGGTGGGATCAGCCTCTTGTTGCGCCACATTGCGGTCAGCGTAATCGGCTGCCAGGGGCAGCCAGGGCTCAACCCCGGCAGGAGTGAAGCCGGCGTTAAGGCTGCTGTCCCACTGCATCGGGGTACGCTCCGGGTCTCGACCCACTATGTGGGCCAACTCCGGCTGGTTGACCGCCGGCGGGTCTTGAACTTTTTCCGGCGGGATCGGCACATTCTCCATGCCGATCTCTTCGCCATAATACACCGTAGGCGTGCCGCGCAAGGTCAAGAGCAGCATCGTGGCCAGCCGGGCTTGGGCCCGGCCAATCCGGCTGGCGATACGATGCTGATCGTGATTGCCTAAGACCCAGTTCGGCCACCCGTGCTCCGGCAGCAGGACCTCATATGCATCGATCAGCCCCCGGACAACCGGCGCCGTCCAGGGATGGGCCAGGATGAGATGGAAATTGAAGGGCAGGTGGCACTCATCGCCCTGACCATAGTAGGTCACCAACTGATCGAACGGCTCGTAGATCTCGCCGATCATAACCCGCTCGTCATACTCGTCGATCACGGCCCGAAACTCTTTGATCAGGTCATGCACTTCCGACAAGTTGCGGGTGTAAATATGGCGCAGCCTCTCAGAAGGCGCCTGGGCCAGCGGCGGCAACTTATCCCAATCGAGATTGGGCGGCTCATCCCTAAACTGCGGATCCTTCAACATCAGCCAGATCACATCAACCCGAAAACCGTCGATGCCTTTGTCAAGCCAGAAGCGCATCACGTTCTGCATAGCCGCGAACACCTCTGGATTGCGATAATTCAACTCCGGCTGCTGCGTGACAAACTGATGCAGGTAATACTGGCCAGTTTTTTCATCAAAGGTCCAGGCCGGCCCGCCAAAGAGGCTGAGCCAATTATTGGGAGGCCCTCCGTCCGGAGCGGGGTCGCGCCAAATGTACCAGTCGCGCTTGGGGTTATCGCGGCTGCTGCGGCTCTCGATAAACCAGGGATGCTCGTCGGAGGTATGGTTGGGCACCAGGTCGAGCAGCAGCTTGAGGCCGCGTTGGTGGGCTTCGGCCAGCAGGCGGTCAAAATCGGCCATAGAGCCGAACATCGGATGGATAGCCGTATAGTCGGCCACATCGTAGCCGAAATCGTGCATCGGCGAGGGGTAAATCGGCGACAGCCAGATGGCGTCGATATTGAGGCTCTTCAGGTAATCCAACCGGCGAACAATCCCGGCTAGATCACCAATTCCGTCGCCGTTACTGTCCTGAAACGATCGGGGATAGATTTGATAGACAATGCCGGTTTGCCACCAGGCATGCTGCGTTACCATACAGGTTTCTCCTTTTATCTTGTTGCTCCAATAAAAAGCCGCCTGGAGCCAACGCGGCGGCAGGCGGCTTTTTAAACAGACATGGTTTACGGCGCCAATTCCTCGTACTGGGTCAGTTCGGTCAATTTGGTTTGGAGTTGATCCATCGCCTCGGCCGCGGTGGCATCGCCGGTGAGAATGTCGTGGACAGCGTTGAAGTAGTCAAAGGATACTTCAGCGTAGGCTTGACCACTGACGGATGAAGGCCGGGCGATGGCTTGGCCGGAAAAGACATCTTTAAGGCTGGAATAGTAAGGGTTAGCTTCCACCACTTGCGGATCATCATAAAGGTCGGCAATGGTAGGGGCATAAGAGCCTTCGACGGCGCGGCGGAGTTGGACTTCCCGGCTGGTCAGGAACTTGACCAGCTCAATCGCTTCCTGCGGGTGATCTGAATATTGTGACACCGCCAACTGCCAACCGCCCAGCGTTGAGGCGTGCCCCCCGCCTCCATCAGGCAGCACGGTCACGTCGAACTTGTCCCGGATCGGGGAGTCATCAACCTGACCGAGTGCATAAGCATAAGGCCAGTTACGCATAAAGGCCGCGTTGCCTTCTTGCCAGACCGCCCGGCTATCTTCTTCCAAGAACTGGGTCACCTGCGGCGGTGAGATCGTATTGACCCAGCCGGCAGCTTGCTCAAAGGCGGCAATCGCCTCCGGGTTGTTAACCTCAACAACCCCATCTTCGCTCATAATTGAACCGCCGTCGTGCGAGACCTGCCACTCCAGGGCGTTACAGGTCAAGCCCTCATAAGGACCGCCTTGCCAGACATAGCCCCAAAATTCCTCATTACCGGCCTCCCGTTCGCCGTCCTGAATAGTCTGGGCCATCTGCTCTAGTTCCTCCCAAGTTTGGGGCGGGCCGGCAAAGCCATACTTTTCTAACAGGTCAGTCCGATAGTAAAGCAGCCCGGCATCGGTGAAGAAGGGCATGCCCACCAATTTGCCGTTGACGGTATTATTTTCGACAATGGCGGGAAAATGCTGGTCGGCTTCTGCGGACAAGGACTCGTTGAGGTCGATCATGTGATCGGCCACAATGCCGGGCCAGATGACGTCAATCTGGTAAACGTCGAACTCGCTGACCTCGTTACCCAGCAGCACCAGATACTCATTCAGCCGATCGGTGGCCGATTCCGGACCGGCCACTTGTTCAACCTGGACGCCGGTTTGAGCCTCAAAATCAGCTAAGATCCTCTCGTTCAAATCGAACTGGGCTTGATCATTCGGCCCCATAAATTTTAGAGTTACTGCCTGTGTCTCTGGTGGTGTTCCTTGACAGGCAATTAGCATCATCAGGGTCCCGGTAAGCCACAATGATAACTTAAAGAATTTCATTATTCCCTCCATTGGGCAATTCCCCTTCAGTGGGTATTGACACTTGTAAGCGACAACCAATAAAACCTGCACTTGGTGTGCCATCCTCAGTGTAAAACAAAACAGAAGCCAAGGCACTGTGCAATTGAACGGTTTACGGGCTACCTTCCAGACCGGTCTTTGACCAAGCAGAATGAACAGGGCAAGCCATTGTTAAGTCGCGTGATGAAGGGCAAGCGCTTGATGGCAGGATTATCGAATTACGTCACCAACACCGGCTCGGTGTTGGAAGTGAGGTGATAGCCGACCGTTAAAATCCTGGATACCTGGCGGTCAGCTTATCACCACCGTGTTGTGAAAAGTTTTCGAGTATCTGCAACGATCTCAGTTTTCTGAACCGAAGAGAACCGATCACTCTACTGCAACCATCTGCTAGCAAAGAGCCTAGAGCTTAGCCTTTAACCGCACCGGCGGTCAAGCCATCGACAATTTGGCGCTGGAAGATAAGCACCAGGACGATTAATGGAATGGTTACGACCACCGCCGCTGCCATAATATTGCCCCAAGGGATCTCCTGGGTACTGGCCCCGGCAAAGAAAGCAATCACGGGTTGAACCGTGCGGCCTCCATTCACATCGAGCGTGAAGCTAACGGCAAAGAGAAACTCGTTCCAGGCGTTGATAAAAGCCAGCATGCCGGTGGTGGCCATGGCAGGCATCGTTAAAGGCAGTAAGACCAGGTAAAACGTCTGGAACGGGGTAGCGCCGTCAACCAGAGCCGCATACTCAAGATCTCTTGGGAGCGATTTAAAGAAGTTGGTTAAGACGTAGGTCGTAAACGGCAGAGTAAAGATCAGGTAAGTGATAATCAAAGAGAGCCGCGTGTTAAACATCGACAGGTTTGAACAGTCACCCCCAAAAATGACGCAAGGGTTGCGGACAAAGGTAAAGAGCGAACCCACCACCGAAATTAGCGGGAACATCGTCATAGCCAAGATGACATAAAGCATAATGCCTCGTCCCCTGAAAGGGAGCCGGCCAATAGCATAGGCGGCAAACGAGCCCACCACCAGGGAAATCGCGGTTACGGTCACCGAAACGATCACCGAGTTCCAAAGCGACAGGATAAAGACATCACTGCTGAAGACGACCTGATAGTTCTGAAAGGTCGGTGGGGTTGGAAAATATTGAACCGGCACGCTAAAGAGCTGGCTGGACGTTTTCAAGGATGAAACAATGGCCCAGTAGAAGGGGAACAACAGATAGAAGATCAGGATAGCCAGGACCACAACAAAGCTTATTTGACCTAAACGCGCTTTAGTTTGCTTATTCATTAGTCCTCCTCTACCCGCAGGGTCGTCACGTAGATCACTACAAAGATGGCAATGATAAAAAAGATAACAATGCTGATAGCATTTCCGTACCCCAACTTCTGAAAATCAAACATGTTCCGATGGGCGTAGGTCGCCATCACCTCCGTTCCACTACCGCCATTGGTCATGACTTTGATGGCATCAAAGATACGCAGTGAGTCGAGCGTCCGGAAAATAAGCGCCACCAAAATAGCCGGCCGCAGCAGCGGCAAAGTAACCGAGAAGAACTGTTGGATCTTGCTGGCGCCATCGATATCGGCTGCTTCGTAGACATCGCCGGGAATAATTTGTAAACCGGCCAGAATCAGCAGAGCCATAAACGGAGTGGTCTTCCAGACTTCCATGGCCACAATGGCCATCAAGGCGGTGCTTTTGTTGGCTAACCAGGCAACTGGGCCGTCGATTAGGCCAATCCTCATAGCCATATCATTAAGCACCCCGAAGACATCGTTATACATCCAGGCCCACATTCTGGCCGAAACAACGGTAGGAATGGCCCATGGCACGAGGACGGCTGTCCTCATTAACCCCCTGGCTTTGAATTTTGAGTTGATCACCAACGCCACGCCAACCCCGATGACCGTTTCTAGAACTACGGCGATGACGGTCAGGAAGACGGTATTACCGACTGCCTCGTAGAAATCATCATCGTACCTGAAGCGGGTGGATCCATCCGATCGCTCTCGGAATGAACCGAGCAAATCCGTGTAATTCTGAAAACCTATATACTCGCCTTGTCCCGGCTGACCTAGCCGCTCATTGGTAAAGCTCAAGCGCACCGCCTGGTAGAGCGGCCAGGCGGCGATGAAGACAATGACGGCCAAAGTTGGAGCCAACAATATATAGGCTAATCGCTCTTGCTGCCGTGCGAATTGGCTTTGCGGTGCTGCAGCCACAGTTGTTTCTCCTCTCGATAAGAGTTACCTACTTATAAACGTAACTACAGGTTGGGGCGACTTGATGGGCCGCCCCAACCTTCTTACTTCACTACCTTAGGGTTGACCAGCTTCAAAACCAGTGATATCGACTAGATCATCTTCCAGGTCCAGGAGAGCATCCTCGGCAGAGGCGCTACCAGTGAGAATGGAATGCACCGCGTTGAAGTAAGCGGCACTCACTTCGTTGTACAGCTCGCCCGTTACCGTCGAGGGGCGGGCCACCGCTTGAGTGAAGACATCAAACAGGGCTCCCATAAACGGCTGAGCATCCAACACATCCGGATCGGAGTAGAGACCGGCGATGGTCGGCAAATAGCTGTTGGAAATCGCCCGAGACTTCTGGCCCACTTCACCGCCAATGTAGCGAACAAACATGGCGGCCGCATCTTTGTTGGCCGAGTACTCGGAGACCATCAACTGCCAGCCGCCCAAGGTCGCCGCGCTACGATTGCCGGCCCCTTGAGGTAAGGTCGTCGCTTCAAAGTTCCCTTTGATCGGACTGTCTTCGTCATTACCCAAGGCATAAGCATAAGGCCAGTTGCGCATAAAGGCAGCATTACCACTTTGCCAGACCCCGCGGGCATCTTCTTCCTGGTAAGCGGTCACCCCCGGCGGAGAGATGGTATCAACCCAACCGGCGGCCCGCTCAAAGGCAGCCGCGGCGGCTGGATTGTTAACCGTGATCGTGCCATCCGGCTCGATGATCCGGCCACCACCTTCGGTGACTTGCCATTCCAGGGCATCGCAGGTTAAGCCTTCATAGTTGTTACCTTGCCAGACAAAACCCCAGAAGCTGTCATTGCCTTCAGACCGCTCGCCTTCTTGAATGGTGGTCGCCATTTCTGCCAGTTCTTCCCAGGTTTGGGGCGGCCCGGCAAAGCCGTACTTCTCCAACAGATCGGTGCGGTAGTAGAGCAAACCGGCGTCGGTGTACCAGGGCAGGGCGACGAATTTACCATCGACAGTATTGTTCTCGATAATCGCCGGGAAGTGCCGGTCAATTTCTTCTTGAGGGATGTACTGGCTGAGGTCGGCGGCGTGCGGAGCCAGGATACCCGGCCAGATCACGTCGATTTGGTAAACATCGATCTCGTCCGACTGAGCGCCCGCGAATTGCAAGATTTGGGCCAGGTTATCGGTAGCCGATTGCGGCGCCTGAACCACTTCAATCTCAATTCCGGTTTGGGCCGTGAAATCCTCAATCAAAGTGCGGTATGATCCCACCTCGTCACCGACTGAGCCAAACCAGACTTTAAGTTGGGTGCCAGAGAATTCTTCGGTGAGATAGTCGGTCGAAGCACTGGCGCCGGTGAGCGTGCCGCCAGAGGCTTCGACATCAGCTTCGGGCGGGGCGCCGGTTGAGAAACCGGTGATGTCCACCAGATCGTCTTCTAGATCTAGGAGCGCATCTTCAGCGGGAGCTTCACCCGTTAACACGGAGTGAACCGCATTAAAGTAAGCAGCACTGACTTCGTTATACAGTTGGCCCGTTACGGTTGAGGGACGAGCCACAGCATTGTTGAAGACGTCAAATAGCGCTCCCATAAACGGTTGAGCCGCCAAGAGGTCTTGGTCGCGGTAAAGCTGACCAATCGTCGGTAGATAGGTGTTGGTGATGGCCCGCGCCTTCTGAGCTTCACGACCGCCGATAAAGCGCACAAACTCGGCCGCTACGTCAACGTTGTTTGAGTACCGAGAGACCATCAACTGCCAGCCGCCTAAAGTTGCTGCGTTAAGCTCGGCGCCCGTCGGCAGTACAGTGGCATCAAACTGGCCCTTAATCGGGCTGTCGTCGCTATTGCTTAAAGCATAGGCATAAGGCCAGTTGCGCATGAAAGCGGCATTACCACTTTGCCAGACGCCCCGGGCATCTTCTTCCTGGTAGGCCGTTACCCCCGGCGGAGAAATGGTGTCGACCCAACCGGCAGCGCGGGTCAGCGCGGCAGCCGCGTTGGGGTTATTGACGGTAATCGTCCCATCCGGCTCAATAATCCGACCACCGTTGTGGCTGTACTGCCACTCCAGGGCATTGCAGGTCAAACCTTCATAGTTGTTACCCTGCCAGACAAAGCCCCAGAAGCTGTCATTGCCGTCGGCCCGCTCGCCGTCTTGAATGGTTTGGGCCATTTCTTCCAATTCATCCCAGGTGGCCGGCGGCCCATCATAACCATACTTTTCAAGCAGGTCAGTGCGGTAGTAAAGCAGCCCGGCATCGGTGTACCAGGGCAAGCCAACCAACTTACCATCCACGGTGTTATTCTCGACGATCGCGGCAAAGTGAGCATCAATCTCTGAGCGAGGGATATACTCATAAAGATCGGCGGCATGCTCAGCCAGGATCCCAGGCCAAATTACGTCGATCTGGAACACGTCGATTTCAGTAGACTGGGCCCCCATAAACTGTAAGATTTGGGCCAGGTTGTCCGTGGCCGATTGGGGGGCCTGCACCACTTCAACGGTAGCCCCGGTTTCAGCCTCAAACTGGTCGATCAGTTCACCGTAAGAGCCAACTTCATCGCCAACGGAACCAAACCAAACTTTAATATTAGCTCCTTCTAACTGAACCTCGCTTTCGCCCGGCGCAGCAGCCTCTTCTTCAGCGGCGCCTTCAGCCGGCTGCTCAGCCGCCCCTTCATCAGCCGGGGCCTGCTCGGCCGGCTGCTCGGTAGCGCCACCACCACAGGCGGTCACGACCAGAGCAATGACCGTAAGGACAGCCAATAACTGCCAAAGTTTTCTACTCATGATGGGTTTCTTTCCTCCTTAAGGTAAAACTCCACAGGTTAGTTTAACGATTGAGTGACGAAATGAACAGTTGGCTTACAAAGCTTTCCACCTCCTTATAATTAAGATATTCATTTTCACCACCGACCGGACTGAACTGGCTACTAACGGTTCGGGATGAGACAAAACTGGTAGACCCGGTTGTCGGCTAAGACCCAGGCGGGGCTGTTGTCTGCCGGATCACAAGTTCAGTTGACAGTTCGAGGCTGCTGGGCGGCATATCCGGATCTTGCAGAGCCTTTAACAATAGCTTCCCCCCCTCTACGCCCGAGGCATAGAGTTGTTGGTTAACCGTAGTCAATCGAGCGAAGTGCGCCCACAAAATATCGTCATAGCCGACGACCGATAGATCTTTCGGTACGTTTACGCCCTCAACTCGGGCCGCTTCCAGGACCCCAAGAGCCTGCAAATCACTGAAGACAAAGATTGCGGTAGGGGGCGTAGGTAAGCTTAGAAGCTTATGCGCCATGAACTGACCAGACTCTAAGCTAACCGGCCCTTGTTGATGATAGTCGGGGTCAACAGGGAGGCCAGCCGCGGTCAAGGCCTGGCAGTAACCGTTGTACCGATTTCGAGAAAAATGGGAACAAACGTCGTCCTGTAGGAAATCGCTGATGAAGGCTATCCGCTGATGCCCCAAACCGATCAAATACGCGACTGCGTTTCTGGCGGCAGAGGTATCATCAAGATAAATACTGGGTAGAGCCGGGTGGTAAGCTTCAACGAGAACGGTAGGCACGTCTTTTTGGGCGATATAGTCAATATCTTGTTCGGTAAGTTCAATCGAAAAGACAATAAGCCCGTCAATTCGGCCCCGATGCGGTACAGTTTTGAGAATTTTCTTACGTTGGGAGGATGTCTCTATGGTAAAGAGACTGACATCGAATTCGCTCTCTGCCAGGACCGACATAGCCCCGTGCAGACGCTCGACTTGGGAGGGCGTACTAAAATAGGGGAGTACGACACCAATCATATGGGTTTTACCCAGCGACAAGCGTCGCCCGCTAAAGTTAGGCACAAAGTCCAACTCGGCAATAGCCTTAAGCACACGTTGACGCGTCTCTTCATTGACCGGACGGCTGTTATTAATTACACTCGAAACCGTCCCAATGCCAACGTTTGCTCTTTTGGCCACGTCATAGATCGTAGCGGGCACAATTAACCTCGGTGTTAGTTTTGACCCCAGTGTCGATACTCTATACGGAAACGCTTCCGCTAGAATTAGCGAGATTATACCCAAGAACCTTCTTTTGTCAAGAACTAGTGCAATACGGAAGCGTTTCCGCTCTTCATGCTTTCATGTATTGCCCAACTTTTGTTCACACGAAGCAACTTCCCAAATTTTTCCAAAAAAAGTTGCGTCTATTATCAGCCTCGGTCAGAGACCGCCAGCGTAGGGGGTTCGTAGTATACTTAGCATTGACAACAACTAGGACTCCGGTTATACTTTACTTTACGTGGCGATGAAGCCTTAAGGAGCAAGCCCCGTCTATGAGCAGAAAATTTGTTCCTAATTTAATAGCCATTACCTAAAGCGCCTTCGCACTTGTCTGCAAAGGGGCTTTTTTTATTTTTCAAAAGTAACATTCAATACTGCAAAAGGAGATGTAAAAATGGATTCAAGCATGATCGGAAAGATTGAAAAAGCCATGTTTTACGCCCACGAGCCTGAGCGTATAAGGTTTGAAACTTTCCAGGCTACAGTCCAAGGCGACCATCATATCCATACCGTTACTTATAATCGCGGGCAGTGGCACTGTGACTGCAAATTTTACGGCATTCATCGCGTTTGCTCGCACATTATGGCCCTAGAACGGATCTTGGGGAGTGCCGTTCAAGTTGCCGAAGCCACTTACGTCATGGACTCTGGCATGATTAATAAGATTGAAAAAGCTATTTTTTACGCGCAAGAGCGCGACCGCATTAAGTTTGACCGCTTTTCCGCCGCCTTCCAAGGCGATCACAAAATGCACACCGTAAATTATGATCACGGTCAGTGGTGCTGCGACTGCTCTTACTTCCAGCACCGAGGTGTTTGCTCTCACGTTATGGCTATGGAACGTCTCTTAATCGACTCTGTTGCCACAGCCGAAGCCATTCCTATGCCGGCCTAAGGGCCCTAAAATTGAAATCTAGCAGCCGCTGCGGATCCGCAGCGGCTTTTTTTTTATGCCAAAGGCAGACTACCCAGCAAATTGGATTTTTGATTTGCTGAATAGTTCCGCGATGGTAGAATAAAATTATGCTCAAAAGTTGGCGATTCTGGTTGGGCGCTATTATCAGCGCCCTTTTTCTTGGACTGGCTCTGCGCGGACTGGATTTAGGCTATGTCTGGACGTACGCTGTCGAAGCCAACTATTGGTGGATTGTACCGGGCGTGCTGGCTTATACCGTCGCTGTTTGGGCTCGAACCTGGCGTTGGCACTACTTGCTACGCCCGATCAAAGCGATTCCGCTGCGGTCGATGTGGCCGGTAGTGGTGATCGGTTATATGGGTAACAACGTCTACCCGTTTCGAGCGGGCGAGGTTTTGCGAGCTTATGTCCTTAAACGCAAAGAAGGCGTAAGTATCAGCGCCAGTCTGGCTACCATCCTGGTCGAGCGAATCTTTGATGGGTTGGTCATGCTGCTCTTTGTCTTCATCGCTCTCCCTTCAGCCCCGGGTTTGCCGGCCTGGCTACGGCAGACGGTTATTCTGGCGAGCGTTGCCTTCTTCACGGCGCTGCTACTCTTCCTTATTATGGCTGCCCAACCGGAACAGAGTCGCCGGCTTTATACCTGGGCTATTCATCATTTTGTACCGACCGGTCTGCAAGCAAGAGTGCTGGTGTTGGCAGACCGTTTTATGGAGGGCTTGAGCAGCCTGAGCCGCTTTCAGGACATCTCCATGATCTTTGCGACGTCGGTGGTGATTTGGTTATTAGAAACGGTGAAGTACTGGTTTGTGATGCATGCTTTCAACTTCACCGTCAGCTTTTTTGCCTTGATGCTCATGAACGGCGTGGTCAACCTGGCCACCACTATTCCTTCGGCTCCCGGTTACATCGGCACTTTCGATGGGCCCGGCATTGAAGTTTTAGTCGTTTTTGGCGTGCCGCGAGCCATCGCCGCCGCCTACACGCTAGTGCTTCACGCGGCTCTATGGCTGCCAATTACGCTGTTGGGCTTCTATTATATGGCCCGCGAAAGCCTAGGCTGGCGAGACTTTGATAAAGCCGTTCAGGTCGGCGAATCGCTTGATGAAGAGGTGACGTCTTCTTCAGAGGCCAACCGGCCAGGCGCAACCAAAGACATCTCCTTGATAAACCACTACAAACCTGATGGATAATCAATTACTTTGTTGAGCTACTTTAGCAAAAGATTTCCAGCGAGACACCTATGAAAATTGCCGTTATCGGAGCCGGTGTAGCCGGTTTGGCCGCCGCCTATGATTTGGCCAAAGCTGGCCACCAGGTCATCATCTTTGAGGCTGCAAACTACACCGGTGGTCTGGCCGCCGGCTTTAAAGATGAACAATGGGACTGGCACCTGGAACATTTCTACCATCACTGGTTTGAAACTGATGATGATATCTTGCGCCTGCTTCACGAGATTGGCCAGGGCCACAAAGTCTTTTTCCCACGTCCGATCACGTCGCTTTACGTGGACGGGCAGGTTTACCCCTTCGATAGCCCTACGCGAATTCTCGCTTTCCCCAAGTTGTCCTGGCTGGCCAAAATCCGTTTTGGTCTGGTCACGGTTTATTTGCGGTTAACTCAAAACTGGCGCGCCCTGGAACAAGAAACCGCCCATGATTGGGCCCGGCGGAAGATGGGCGAGGAAGCCTACCGAGTTATCTGGGAACCGCTCCTGATCGGTAAATTTGGCGATCACTACAAAGAGGTAAACATGGCCTGGCTCTGGGCCCGGCTGCACAAACGGAGCTTCAAACTAGGTTATTTCGAAGGGGGCTTCCAAGGCTTCGTCGACGCTCTGACCCAGACTGTGGGCCGCTTGGGGGTCGAAATCCGGCTCAACACCCGCATTACCAGGATCACGGCGGACAATACCGGCCAATTCACCGTCTACGATCAGCCGGCCTTAGGGGGCGATGACCACTCCCCCGGCTACACCTTCGATCGGGTCCTGGCCACGGTTTCGCCCTCGTTACTGAGCCGGCTGGTGCCAACCCTGCCGGCTGATTACCTGGCTGCCCTCCAACAACTGAAATCCATGGGCGCTGTTGTCCTGATCTTGGCCCTCAAGCATGGCCTGACCGCTAATCATTACTGGATCAATCTGCCAAAAAGTGAAGAGCTACCATTTCTGGCTTTGGTGGAGCACACCAACTTCATTGACCGGCACCGCTACGGCGGCGATCACATTGTTTACTGCGGTGATTATCTTGACCCCGACCACGAATATTTTGATCTGTCCCAAGAGGAGTTGCTAGATCGATTTTTACCCGCTCTGGCCAAGTTCAACCCGAATTTTGAGCCGAGTTGGGTCCGGAAGAGCTGGTTGTTTCGGACTAAATATGCCCAGCCCGTTCCTCCGATCAACCACAGCGCTAACATTCCCAGCTTGGCCACACCCATCCCCGGCCTCTATTGGGCGAGCATGAGTCAGGTTTACCCCTGGGATCGGGGGACCAACTATGCCGTGGAGATTGGGCGCCGCGCCGCCCGGCTGCTGCTTAGCGAAGCCCAGCAGGTTCTTCAGCAGCCAGGTATGTCAGAATGGCCGGTTTGATGTCCAACAGTGAGGTAAGTTGGCCGGCAATGGTCCTCGCGGTGGCGGCGGCAACGAGCCCCAGCGCCGGATGGAGGGTGTGCTTCTTTGTGGTCCAATCCTCAAGATTACCGTGATCGCTGACCACCAGGACCAGCGTTTGACCGAAATCGATCGAGTCCAAAACCCCGCTCATAAATGCATCCAGGCGCTGAATCGTCAGTTTGGCCTCAACCGGGTCTGACTTGTGACCGACCCAATCACTGTACCAGAACTCGAAAAATGTCAGGACGTAAGCTTGAGCCAACCCGGCTAGCTGTTGCCCCGCTTGATACGGGCTCAAAGGTGGCAGCGAAACACCTGGCTCCGGCCAATATTCATTGCTCAAGAACGCGCCGATGGCCTGACCGGCCTGTAGCTCCTGCCAACCCCGCAACGGGATGCCCGCTCTAACCGCCGCTTGAGTGTTCGCGCTCAATCGCCCTTTACCCCGGCTCAGCCGGCTGAGAAAGCGCTCCGGATAAGCATTGGCAAAGGCAACCGGCAATCCCCGCTCGACCAGAGTCTGGAACACGCTGTGCATCGCCAACATCTCCCGTAAGATCTGATTGGGATAGGGGCCGTAGTGTTCGCCTAACCGCTGCGCGGCATTGAGGCCCGTCAGAATCGTTGTCTGGCCGGTGGCCGATTGCGGTAGCCCGGCCACCTCCAACCGGGCATCGAGGCCAATCACCGCCGTTCGATCAGTTGTCGCCCCTATCTCCTCACCGGTCAATCGCGACACCCCCAGCCACTCACCCAGACGACCAAGCGAGACGTGCATAAAGGGGTTGCTCTCCGCCTCCGCCGGACCAAGACCAACGCCATCAAGAAAGATGATCAAGACATTTCGAGTGGGCATAAATAATCGTGTGCTCCCCTGCTCTCCTGCGCGGTTTACTCCGCCGTCTTTACCGTGAACTCGAGCCCAAACCCGACCGGGACTGTCACACTCTCTAAGTTGGGATGGTTTTGAACGTAGGTAGTGTAATCAGCCAGCTCGTTTTCATGCTCCAAAATATCATCCGCCACGATCGTGGAGCCGACGCTCATGCGTTTGTAAACCACGTCGAAGTAGGTCTCATACTGGCCAAAATCCCCATCGATAAACAGAAAATCGACTGGCTCTCCCCGCTGGCGCAGCGTCTGGCGGGCATCACCTACCAGAATTTCGACCACGCTGGACAGCCCGGCTTTTGCCAAATTGGTTCTGGCCTGAGCCGCCTTGGCCGGGTCGATCTCACAGGACAAAACCTGCCCCCCGGTGATGGAAGCGGCGTAAGCCAACCATAGGGTTGAATAACCGGCTCCACTGCCGACCTCGACGATGCTTTTCGCCTTTTGCGAGATAACCAAGAGCGAGATAAACTTGGCCGCATCCGGATCGAGCCCATTGAGGCGTTGATCAGCGGGCAAATTACGCAGCTTTTCCCTTTCAGCCTGCATCTCGAGTTCGCTCAAAATATCAAACAGCTCTTGTTCCATAATTGTCTCCTGAAAGGTTTTTTGGTAGGGAAGGCAGTGTAGCACAACCCGGCTAAGGACCAAAAAAGCAACCGCGCTTCAGGTCCGCACAGCCTTCAGCAGCCTGCGGCTAGCGTGGTTGCTTCACTTTGCCAAAGTTATGCTATAATTTTAGTCAATGCCAACTGCTCCACCTAAGATTGACTCTCAAAATACGCGCCTCGCCCGCGATCATGGCCATCTCCTGCAGAGCCCGGCCTGGGGTGAACTCAAGAGCCATTTTGGCTGGACGCCCTGCCGGATTGCGCTGGAGGCCTCAACGGCCCAGGTGCTGTTCAAACAATTGCCGTTAGGCTTCAGCCTGGCCTATCTTCCCAAAGGACCGCGCCTGGATTGGACAGACGCCGACCGGTGCCAGAAGCTGTTTGCCGCCCTTCACGCCGAAGCCCGGGCCCGGCGGGCTATTTTCCTCAAAGTTGAACCCAATCTCTGGCAGGACGAAGCGCAAGCCCAAATAGCGATTCTATTTCTCCAGCGGGCCGGCTTCACTCCCGCCGATACGATCCAACCCCGAACCACTATTCTCATCGACCTTGCCGGGGATGAAGACTCAATCCTGGCCGCGATGAAACAGAAGACGCGCTACAATATCCGCCTGGCACCCAAGAAAGGCGTTACCCTCCGTCAGGGCAACCGAACCGACCTGGAGGCCTTTTATCGATTATCTTGCCTGACGGCCGGGCGCGACGGCTTTGGGATCCATCAAGCCAGCTACTATGAGACCGCCTTCGATTTGTTTGCGCCGGAGCAATGCGCCCTTTTTCTGGCCGAACTGGCCGACGAACCGCTCGCCGGCCTGATGGTTTTCCGTTCCGGTCCCTGGGCCTACTACTTCTACGGGGCTTCATCCGACTCCCACCGAAATTTGATGGCGCCTTACGCGCTGCAGTGGGCGGCGATCCAATGGGCTAAACGCCATAACTGTACGGTCTACGATTTGTGGGGTATTCCCGACGCCGAGCCGGCCCGCTTGGAAGCGGAGTTTGATCAACGCAGCGACGGTCTGTGGGGCGTTTACCGCTTCAAACGCGGCTTCGGCGGGCGATATGCCCGCAGTATTGGGGCGTATGATTATGTGTACAATCCAATGCTGTACAGACTGTACCGCTGGCGCCGCGGGACTGCGGAATAAGCCCAAAATTCCCTCATTTTGACTTTGATGTCAGTTTATGGTATCATTTTTCGGCGGTTTAGCACTCCGTATACCAGAGTGCTAATAGCACTCTTAAACGACGAGTGCTAATTGTAAGGCTTATGACAAACGAACATTTGACCGAACGACAACAAAAAATACTCAAGTACGTAATTCAAGAGTACATCAGAACCGCCACGCCGATTAGTTCTAAGACGATTACGGCCTATAGTTTGGGAGTCCAGGCCGCTACAATTCGTAATGAGATGGCCCGGTTGGAGGAGTTGGGTTATCTGACCCATCCTCACACCTCAGCCGGCCGGGTGCCAACCGAAGCCGGTTATCGTTACTTTGTCCAGAAATTGATGCAGCAGGTCGAACTGCCGGACGAAGAGCAGCGGATGATCAGCCACCAGTTTCATCAGGCCCGGCTGGAACTTGACCAGTGGCTTAAGCTCAGTGCAGCGGTCCTGGCGCACACCTCGCACAATGCTTCGCTGATTACGGCGCCCAAGAGTGCATTGTGTCACTTAAAGCACATCGAATTGATCTCGATCCAGGATAATGTGGTTCTCCTGATTTTAGTGCTCCAGGGCGGCATGCTCAAACAGCAGATTCTCAGCCTTGATAATCCGGTAGAGCAAGCCAACCTGAGTCAATTGGCCCGGCGCCTGGGTGATTTGTGGGCTGGAATGGACGCCAATGAAATCGCCTCCAGCACAACCAATCTCCTTGACGACCTGGCCCTTAAAGTCTGTGATTTGGTAGAAGACACGATGCGCCGCATCGATGCCCGTAGCAGCAGCGACGTTTATCGCGATGGTCTGCTCAACATTCTCAACCGGCCCGACTTTAAGAACCGGGAAGGCATCCAACAGATCATCCGGGTGTTGGAAGAACATCAAGTGGTAGAGCGGTTGGTACACGAGGCGTTGCAGCAAGGCGGCGTACAGATCATCATCGGCGGAGACGGTAAGTGGGAAGAATTTTCCGATGTTAGCATTGTGTTGGCGCGCTATGGCGTGGAAAATAAAGTAACCGGGGCCATGGGCGTAATCGGCCCGCTGCGAATGCCCTATAGTCGCACCGTGTCCGTGGTGCGTTATATGTCCCATTTGATGAGTAACTTAATTAGTGATCTCTACGGCTACCAAAAATCACAATAAAGATTGGGTAAAGAGTTATGACCAAGAAAGAAACAGACAACAACACTCTAGAAGAACAGCTCAACGACGAGCAAACCGTGGAGGAACAAGCTAGTAAAGCCCAGTCTCCGTCCGGCGAAAATGACGACGCGCCGGGCGCCGAGGAAGATCAGGAACTGATCGAACAGCCTGAGGTCGAAGCAGCCCCCCAGGTGACGGCCCCGGTGGAGGAGGCAGAGCTTGAACCGGCAGTCGCTGAACCCAGCCTGCAGGAGCAGTTGGAACAGGCTAAGCAGGAGGCGGCTAACTATTTGGATAGCTGGCAGCGGACCATGGCTGAGCTAGCCAACTTCAAACGCCGGCAGGATGAGCAGTCCAAGCTTCAGCGTGACCGCATCAAGAGTGAAGTCTTGGAGGGCGTTATCAGCGCTCTGGATGACCTCGATTTAGCCTTTCAAAACCTGCCGGCAGAGATCGATGGGCAGATCATTGGTTGGGTTGAAGGTTTTCGACTGGTCCAGCGTAAACTCCATAAAATTTTGGACGAGCAGAACGTGATGCCGATCGATACCGCAGGTAAATTCGATCCCAACTATCACGAGGCGGTTAGCTACGAACCCAGCAATGAGCACGAGACTGATAGCATTATCGCCGAGCTGCGCAAGGGCTATCAAATCGGCAATCGGGTCATTCGCCCGGCCTTGGTGCGCGTTGCAAGTTAAGTAATTAGTAACTGGTAATTAGTTACGTTTATCCTTTGCAGATGGTTGCCAATTACTGGTTACTAATTACCGGTAACAGTCCATTTCTAAACCAACAATAGCAATCAGGAGTAACAAAAAACATGGGCAAAATCATTGGTATTGATCTTGGCACAACCAACTCGGCCATGGCGGTCATGGAAGGCGGCGAGCCGGTTATCATCCCCAACGCCGAGGGTAACCGCACCACGCCGTCCATCGTGGCCGTTAACCCCAAAACTGGCGAGCGGATGGTGGGTCAGGTAGCCAAGCGGCAGGCTATTACGAATCCAACCAATACGATCTTTTCGGTAAAGCGCTTTATGGGGCGCAAGTTTAGCGATCCTCAAGTGCAGCGGGCCAAAGATTTGGTACCGTATCAGGTTAAAGAGGCCCCCAACGGCGACATCCGAGTGGTCATGGGTGATCGAGATTACTCGCCGCCCGAAATTAGCGCCATGATTCTGCAAAAACTAAAGAATGATGCCGAAGCTTATCTGGGAGAACCGGTTACCCAGGCCGTCATTACCGTGCCGGCCTACTTTAATGATACTCAGCGCCAGGCTACCAAAGATGCCGGTAAAATCGCCGGGTTAGATGTGTTGCGCATTATCAATGAGCCGACCGCCTCTTCCTTGGCTTACGGCTTGGACAGAAAGAGCGACGAGCAGATCGTGGTCTACGACTTAGGCGGCGGCACCTTCGATGTCTCGATCCTGGATGTGGGCGATGGCGTCTTTGAGGTCCAGTCCACCAATGGGGATACCTTCCTGGGCGGTGATGACTTCGATACGAAGCTGATCAACTATGTGGCCGACGAGTTTAAAAGGCAGGAAGGGATTGATCTCCGCCAAGACAACCAGGCCCTGCAACGGCTTAAAGAGTCGGCCGAAAAAGCCAAGATTGAGCTTTCGACCACCCAACAAACCGAAATCAACCTTCCCTTTATCACGGCTGACGCTTCCGGTCCCAAGCACCTGACGATGAATGTTACCCGGGCCAGATTTGAGCAGTTAGCCGATGATCTGGTGACCCGCTCGCTGGAACCGTGCCGGCTGGCTCTCAAAGATGCAAAACTCAAGCCGGATGACATTGACGAGGTGGTCCTGGTGGGGGGCCAGACCCGTATGCCGGCGGTTCAGGAAGCGGTCAAAAAGTTATTTGGCAAGGATCCTCACAAGGGCGTTAACCCGGATGAGGTAGTGGCCATTGGTGCGGCGATTCAAGCCGGGGTGCTGGGTGGCGAGGTCAAGGACGTGCTGCTCCTCGACGTGACCCCTCTGACTCTAAGCATCGAGACCTTGGGCCATGTGGCCACGCCCCTGATCGAGCGGAACACCACCATCCCGACCAAGAAAAGCCAGATCTTCTCAACCGCGGCCGATAACCAGACCCAGGTTGAAATTCACGTCGTTCAGGGCGAACGCCCGATGGTGGCCGACAACAAGAGTCTGGGGAAATTTATCCTCGATGGACTGCCACCGGCCCCGCGGGGCATGCCCCAGATCGAGGTCATCTTCGATATCGACGCGAACGGTATTTTGCACGTCACCGCCAAAGATAAAGCAACCAGCAAAGAGCAGTCGATGAAGATTATGCCTTCCAGCGGCCTCAGCGACAGTGAGATTGACCGGATGGTCCAAGACGCCGAGCGCCACCGCGAAGAAGACGCACAACGCAAGGAAACGATTGAGACCCGCAACCAGGCCGACTCGTTGGTTTTTGCCGCCGAGAAGCTGCTGCGCGAGCAAGGGGAGCAGATCAGCCCCGAGCTGAAGAGCGAAGTCGAAGGCAAGATCGGAGCGGTCAAGTCGGCTTTGGAAAAAGATGATGCTGAAGCCATCAAGCGCGCGTCTGATGATCTGAGTCAAACTGTGCAAAAGGTAGGCGCCTCAATGTACGGCGGCGCGCCGGGCGCGGCGCCGGGGGAAGCCGGTCCTACGCCCGGCGGAACTTCCCGTAAGCCCGACGACGAAGACGTAGTCGAAGGCGAGTTTAGCGAGACGAACTAAGCATGGCTTACTTGTAGACCCTAAAGGTTGTGGCAACCTTTAGGGTCTCAAGCGCAAACTATTTTTTGATCTGGTCATTTCACGCAGAAAGTAAGAGCTATGAGCAAACGCGACTACTACGAAGTCCTGGGGGTATCGAGAAACGCCTCGGCCGAGGAGATCAAGAAATCTTACCGCAAGCTGGCCCGCCAGTATCATCCGGACGTCAGCCAGGAAGCCGACGCCGAAACAAAGTTTAAAGAGGTCAATGAAGCCTACGAAGTTCTCTCTGACGAACAGAAACGGGGGATGTACGATCGCTTCGGGCATGCGGGCGTAAGTGGGGCTGCCGGAACCGGCGGATTTGGCGGCTTTGATTTTTCGGGGCGCGATCCGTTTGAGATCTTCGAAGAAGTCTTCGGCAGCTTCGGGGGTTTTGGCAGCCGGCGTCAAAGTGGCGGTCGCCGGCCCCGGCGTGGCTCGGACCTGCGTTATGATATTACCATTGAGTTTGAAGAGGCCGTTTTCGGCACCGAAAAAGAGATCGAGATTCCTCGGCGCGAAACATGCGGGGTCTGCAACGGCACCAAAGCCGAGCCGGGCACCAGTCCCATCCGCTGCCCCGAATGTAACGGCACCGGCGAAGTACGGCGTCAAGCGGGCTTCTTCATTAACATCAGCACTTGCCCGCGTTGTCAGGGCGTGGGTGAAATCATCACCTCACCCTGCCAGGAGTGCCAGGGACGCGGGCAGGTGGTCAAGAAGCGACGCTTGTCAGTTAAGATTCCTGGCGGGGTCGATAATGGCACCCAGATCCGGCTGTCAGGCGAAGGCGAAAGCGGCGTCAACGGGGGGCCACCGGGCAACCTGTATGTCGTCATCCAGGTCAAACCGCACGCTTATTTCCGCCGCCATGAAGATACCGTTATGCTGGAACTGGCTATCAATATCACCCAAGCAGCCCTGGGCGACGAGGTAGAAGTTCCCACTCTAGACGGCAAAGAGTTGATGACCATTCCGGCCGGTACCCAGACCGGGGATACCATTCGCCTGCGCGGCAAGGGCGTGCCGCGTTTGCGCCGGGATGGCACTACTTCCAGCCGTGGCGATCAAGTGGTAACGATCCAGGTCCGCACCCCAACTAACTTGACCAAAGATCAGCGCCAACTCTTGTTAGAGTTGGGCAAAACGCTCGATCGTGAGGTCGTGCCGCAACGAGAAAAAAGTTTCTTCGATCGTATTCGCGACGCGTTCGGGGTCTAAGTAGATCTAAACGAAGTCGGAACTGTGGATTCGCCGAAACTGTAGATTCGGCTAAGAAGGCACATTGTATCCAGGCTACGGGGACTCCCTGTAGCCTTAATTTTTGAGGCGCTCAGCGCGGAGGTGGTGATGGACTTTATTGAAATCGCCGTCATCGGCATCGATGGGGAAGCGGCCGAAGCCGTGGGAGACTTGTTTAACCGGTATGGTCACGGCGGCGCCGTCATCGAGGCTACCGCACCGGATTTTGAAAAAGTAACCGTCCGGACCGTTGTACCCGGTGATGATCCAGACCGCCTGCGCGAGATTGAAGTGTTGCTGGCCCTCATGGGGCAGGCGCTGCCGCACGGGTTACCGGAACCCCGGCTGCAAACTATCGGCGAAACCGACTGGGCCGAGAGTTGGAAGGAGCACTTCCAGGTCGTTCGCCTCGGTCGGCAGTTGGTGATCAAACCAAGCTGGCGCGACTATGAGCCTCGAGCAGGCGATCTGGTGATCGAGATTGACCCCGGCCTGGCCTTTGGCAGCGGTCTGCATCCCACCACCCAACTTTGCCTCCGGATTCTTGAAAATCTACCCCTCGCCGGGCAACGGCTGTTTGACGTGGGCACCGGCTCCGGTATTTTGTCGCTGGCGGCCTTGAAACTGGGCGCGGCCTTTGGGCGAGCCGTTGACGTGGATGAGGTGGCGGTCCGGGTGGCCGAAGAGAATTTTACCAGCAATGGCCTGGCCGACCGAGTGGAGACAGCCGTAGGATCGGCTGGTGACTATGGCCTTGAACCGTGGCCGGTCGTGGTGGCCAACATTTTGGCGCCCGTGCTGATCGAGCTTATGCCCCAACTGGCCTCCGCTTTAGCGACTAACGGCCGCTTAATTCTATCGGGTATGCTCACGGATCAGGAGCAAGCTGTCACCGGGGCAGCCCAAGAGCAGGGCCTGGAAGTTATTGATCGGGCGACGATCGAGGACTGGGTAGCTTTGGTGACTACCCGAAAGGAATAGAGCCGAACTTGCCCCACCGCTTTTTCGTCAAGCCAACTGCCATCAAAGCGCCCGAGGTTCACCTTGAAGGCGACACAGCCCACCAACTGCGCACAGTTTTGCGACTGCGAGTGGGAGACGAAATCATCGTGCTCGATAATTCTGGCCGGGAGTGGCTGGTCGAGTTGGCCCGGATCGACAAGAATGGGGTGAGGGGACGCATCGTCGAGGCGCGCCAGGCCGGAGCAGAACCAAAGCTCCAGATCACGCTTTATCAAGGTACGCTTAAAGCGGCCAAATTTGAGTGGATTCTCCAGAAAGGCACCGAACTGGGCGTTTCAGAGTTTGTCCCGATGATCTGCCAGCGCTCGGTGGTACGGGAGGAAACCGATCTGGAAAAGAAGCGTTCACGCTGGGAGAGCATTATCCGGGAAGCGGCGGAGCAGAGCGGCCGGGGTAGACTGCCTCGGCTTGGACAGCCGGTAGCACTGGCCGAAGCGGTAGATCAGGCCCGGGCCACCGAAATACTGTTGATGCCCTGGGAAATGGCGCCAGAACCATCGCTAAAGCAAGCCCTCACTGCTTTGCAACCGGCCCGGGTGGCCTTGTTCATCGGTCCGGAGGGGGGCTTTACAGCGGAAGAAGCCCAACTCGCCCAGACGGCCGGGGCTCAATTAGTGACGCTCGGTCCGCGCCTGCTTCGGGCTGAGACGGCCGCTCTAGCCGCCGTCACGGCCATTTTCTATGCTCTGGAATGACTTATTCTTTTCCTGTTGACAGTCTCTGACGGACAGGTTAGAATTAAGTTTGGGAACAATCTTCATTAGAGGCTGTTCGTGTTAACCGAACCCTATATCATCTTCGTGGAAGACGAGCGTCCCGTGTTCGAGTTGGTCCGGCATGCTTTAAAGCTGGCCGGCTACGAGGTCGTCTGGGCGGAGGATGGGCAGCGTGGTTTGGAACTCATGCGTCAGCGTAAGCCGGATCTCATTATTTTGGATTTAATGATGCCCAATTTAAATGGCTGGAGTGTTTACCAAGAAATGAAAAAGGACGAGGAACTGTCCGATATTGCGGTGATCGTGGTTTCGGCCAGGATACCGCAAAATGGGCTTAGTTTAATTGAAGGGATCCCGCCGGTTGAGGACTATATTACCAAGCCGTTCAACCTGGAACGTTTAGTCCGTGCCGTGAAAAGACACACCTAGAGGCAAGCTGAATTAAGCTTAAAAAGCCAGGTTGCAGCCTGGCTTTTTTGTTAATTTACGCCAAATAACCCGGCATCGCCTTTGACTTTTTCTTCTTCGGTATGACCATCACGCGGGCACTGCCAGATCACACGCAGGGTAAAAGCGCTTTGGGGATCGGTTTCGGCTTTAGTTTCGATCAACGCCCTATCACAAAGGGGACAACGACGGCCAATGAGACCGCGCAAACCGATCAAGGTCCCGAAAAGCAGGGCAAAAATGTAGATGAAGTGCAGGCTAACCAACAGAATCAGCAGCACACCAAGCCCCAGCAGTCCCAGAAGAAGCTTGGGGCTACCCAAACGTTCGCGGAGATCATAGTAAAAATGGCCTGTTCTTAGCATCAAGCGTTACTTTTGATGTCTGAGGGATACTACGCCAGTTTTTCGTTTCACGGACGGTAGTATAATATACCGAATCGGCCGGGTGTTAACAAAATTCCGGGTCGGAATTGTTCAACTTGATGTTTAATCCTAAGTCTAGAGGTAAAAGCCATGCTATCCAACCAAATTAGCCAGTTAATTACCGAGGCAATCAAGAAAGCGCAGAAAAAGGGCGACTTGCCTAAGTTTGACATTCCCGAAGTCCTGATCGAACGTCCCAAGGATAGTTCGCATGGTGACTATGCCACGCCGGTGGCCTTAGGGCTGGCCCGTTACGCGCGGATGGCGCCAGTACAGATTGCCGAAAAGATTGTGGCTCGCGCGGCTGCGGTGGATTTTGTGGGCGAGTTGACAGTAGCCCATCCCGGTTTCATTAATATCCGTCTGGCCACTGATTGGCTGGTGCAGCAGGTCGATACCGTTTTAGCCGAAGGCGATCAGTACGGTCAGCTCAAGCTAAGCGACAAAAAGGTTCAAGTCGAATACATCAGCGCCAACCCGACTGGGCCGCTGACCGTGGGCTCAGGTCGCAACGCCGTGCTGGGCGATACGCTGGCCAATGTCTTGGCCGCCGCCGGCTACACGGTGCAGCGAGAGTTTTACGTCAACGATGTCGGCACCCAGGTCGATAATATGGGCAAAGCCCTCTATGTACGCTACCAGCAAGCCTTAGGGCTAGAGGTCGCGGAACCGGACGAGTATCAAGGACAGTATCTCCGCGATATGGGGCAGCGACTGGCCCAGGCAGAGGGCGAGAAGTATTTGCACACCAATCAGAATGAAGCCTTGGCCTTTATGCGACAACATGCGTTAGAGAACATCGTGGCCGGCATCAAAGAGGATGCCGCTTTAATTGGTATCCACTTTGACCAGTGGTTTTCGGAGCAGAGCTTGTATGATAAGGGGATTTACGGTCAAGTCTTCAACAAATTAAGCAGCCAGGGACTTACCATCGAGCGAGATGGCGCCATCTGGCTTAAGAGCGATGACGATAACGACAAGGACAACGTGATCGTTCGCTCCGATGGCCGGCCCACTTATTTTGCTTCGGACATCGCTTACGCCTGGAACAAGCTAGCTATGCGAAAGTTCGACTGGGCGATTTACGTCTGGGGGGCCGATCATCACGGTCACATTAAGCGGGTCAAGAAGGTGGTCGACATGCTGGGGTTGGACTCCAATAGAGTCACCATGCTGCTCTACCAATTGGTTACCATTACCCGGGAAGGGGTGCCGGTGCGGCAGAGTAAGCGGACCGGTGAGTTTATCACCACGCGGGAGGTGGTCGAGGAGATCGGGGCCGATGCCTTCCGCTTTATGCTGCTGACGCGCTCGGCCGATAGCCAGATGGAACTCGATCTGACTTTAGCGACCAAGCAAAGCAACGAGAACCCAGTTTATTACGTGCAGTACGGCCACGCTCGGATTGCCAGCATCTTTCGAAAGGCGGAGGAAGAGGGCGCCTCAATGGCGGGGGGAGAGGTAACCCTGCTGACCCATCCATCCGAGTTAGAGTTGATCCGGCAAATGCTGCGGCTGCGAGAAGTGATTGCCGACATCGTTGAGACGCTGGGGTCGCACCAATTGACCTACTATGCCCAGGAGTTGGCTTCGGCTTTCCATGCCTTCTACCGGGATTGCAAGGTCGTTATGCCGGAAGAGCCGGCCCTGACGGCGGCCCGCCTGAAGCTGGTGAAGGCCGCTCAGATCACCCTGGCGAATACCCTCCGGCTGATGGGCATGAGTGCCCCGGACCGGATGTAAGATTACGCTGGTTGAGCAAATCCAGCTTTTCCTCGGTGGCCATGATAACGATTTCGTCGCCGGGCGTGAGGGCGGTTTCAAGGGGAGGCGGAATGTTGACTTGACCTTGGTGAGTGTGCAGCAGAATGGTCAAGTCATCCTCCGCTTGTAAGTTCGAGAGGGGCAGGCCGGCCAAACTCGCGCCGTTGATCCGCAGCCGGGTGATGGAGTGAGTCACCGGCCCTAGCTGAACCGATCGAATATTGCGGCGATTGAGCGCAGCGGCAACAAAATCCGGCGCGGCCAGAGCCGAAGTGCTGTAGACCACAGCCTTGTCTCCCAAGCTCTGGCGCATCTGCTCGGCCAGTTCATCATCAAAGATACGCAACACCACCCGAATAGCTGGGTTGAGAGCGCGAGCGTGAAGGGTGATTTGCAGGTTGACCATATCGTCCGGTGTACAGGCGACGATGGCCGAGGCATGCTTGACATCGACTTCAGCTAAGAAGTTAGCCCAGCGCATATCGCCGGCCAACACGGTCACCCCCAACATCTCCAGGCGTTTACCCAGCCGCTTTGGCTCAAAATCCAACGCCAACACCTGACAACTCAGCGCTGCCAGATGTTGGGCCACCCGGTAGCCCGTGTTGCCCAACCCACAGACGATCACGCAACCACAATCGCCGCTGGTCGATTGGCCGCTCTGCTCAATCAAGCTGACCAACCTTTGAAGCGGGGTGAAAAGGAACAGCGTGTCGTGACAGGTTAACTGCGTATCGAGCGGCGGCTCAACGGTGAGCCTGTCGCCGTGGTGGTGGGCCACGATCGTCACATCCTGCTCGTCGGCTACGCCTCCAATTGTCCGCCCTAGCAGGGGAGAGGTTGGGTCAAGGGGAACGCAGGCCAGAGCGTAAGGCTGCCCATTGAGCTCAAAAGTCTCCAAAATTTCCCCGCCAATTGCCGCGTAGACAAAGCTGAGAGCGGCCACCGCCGAACGGCTAATCACCGCATCAACCTGGAACTTTTGCTGGAAAGCCTCGGTCAGATCATCCTCAAATTGACGCAAGACAATGCGCGCGGACGGTTTGAGCTTGCGGGCTCGAAGGGCCGTTTCCAAGTTGATCCAGTCGGAGTCGGTGCAAGCGATGACGACCTCGGCCCGATCAAGCCCGGCTTTGGTCAGCACCTCGGGCTCTTCAAGATTACCCAAGATGACCGGCACCCCTAGCCCCATAAGTTTTTCGACCAGCGGTGATTGCGCCTCATTAATCGCCACCACCCGCTTGCCGTACTTCTGCACCAAACGCGTCGCCACCCGGTACCCGACCCGGCCCAAGCCGCAAACGATGATATGGTGGTCGACCGTATAGCGCACCAGGGCTTCTTGCCACTCCTGACCGCGTTCGGCCCGCAAGAAAAAGATCCGGAGGGCCTTGATCACTCTAATACCAAAGATGGAGAACAGGGGCAACCCAATCAGCGGAACCAACACGGCAAAGAGATCGAGCTGGGGCGAGAACGGCAGTTCAGAAAAAGCCAGCTCCAGAAAAATCATATTGATGACGGCGAAAACGGCTTTGATAAAGCTGAGGTCAGGCGCTTGTTCTAATCGATTATACGACCACTGAAACAGCCCGGCTGTGGAAAAAATGGCGCCAAACAGCACAAACGTTATTTTCCAGGGAAAGAGGTAGAAGAAGACCGTACTATCGCGTCGGAAGTCGTCTCGCCAGGAAAAGGTTGTGTTCATGCGCCAGCAGTTAGCAGCTTAGTTTTTTAGCCATGGATCGAGCGCGTCCCGTAGGCCATCGCCGATAAGGTAGATGGCCAGGGTCGTGAGAAAGATAAAGAAACCGGGCGCGAGGACGAGCCACGGAGCATCGGTGAAGTTGCCCAGAGAGCCTTGCATCATGTTGCCCCAACTGGGCAGCGGCGGCCCGATCCCCACCCCAAGATAGCTCAAGCCGGCCTCGGCAATGATGGCCCCGGCAATATTGAAGACCGCTACCACGATAATAATCGAGGCCACGTTGGGCAGCATATGTTGGAACATAATTCGCCAGATTGAAGCGCCGGTCGCCCGGCTGGCCAGGATATATTCTCGCTCCCGAATGGAGAAGATCTGCCCGCGAATGAGCCGAGAGATGCCCATCCAGCCAAGTGCCCCGATGGTGATGGCCAAGCCCTCGGGAGAGCGCAGCCCGGGGAAGGTGCTGAGCAAAATAATCAGGAAAAACAGATCGGGAATGCTGCCGAGGGTTTGAATCACAGCATTGACCGCATCATCGACGAATGTGGCGGCAAAGTAGCCACTGATGAGGCCAGCAAACACCCCCAGCGTCATCGAGACGAAGGCAACATAAGCCCCTATCCGTAGCGAGATCCGCCCCCCATAAATGGCCCGAGTCAACACGTCTCGCCCGGCTTGGTCTGTTCCAAACCAGTGGCACTGGCCCGGTCCGGCCCTAAAGCACGCCCGGAGGCCGGCAGCGGCATCAGTCGCTATTTCCGGCCAGAGGGCCCATTCACAACCGCTTTCGTTTTGGCAGCTACGGCTGAACTGCTGGAACTTGGGCCACCCCTCTTCCAGCCACGTGGGCGGATCGTTGCGTTTGCGGAGGTTGGTGTCCGTTGGATCAAAGCCGAGTAAATTGTTGGCAACCCAGGGTGCGGTCAGCGTGATGCCAATCATAAAAAGTCCCAAAGCCATGGCCGCCAGCGTGATCTTATCACGCAGCAGTTTGGCCCGAACCGCGCCCCAATAAGTGATCTCCCTAAATTCCTTATCGGCTCCGGGGACAGGCTGGGGAAGAGATAGTGTACGTTCTGCCATAGATTAACCGGTCACTTCATATTTTACGCGAGGATCAACAATACTGTAAAGGATATCAACCATTAGCAGCCCCAAAATACCGAGCACCGAACTGATCACAAACAGGCCCATAATGACCGGGTAGTCACGGGCGTTAATGGCCAGGATGGCTAAACGCCCCATTCCGGGCCAGGAAAAGACCGTTTCGAACAGAATCGAGCCGGACAGAGCCAGTAAAAAAATACCGCTCAAACCGGTGACGACCGGCATCAGGGCGTTCCTGAGGACGTGCCGGGTGATGACCAGGCGCTCGTGGAGCCCTTTGGCCCGGGCGGTGCGGACATAATCCTGGTTAAGCACATCCAACATTTCAAAGCGGACAACCCGAGAGTAACCAATCCAACTTCCGATCGCGCCAACCGTAGCCGGCAGGATCAGATGGTGCAATCGATTTACGAGCGAGCCGTCGCCGATAGTTTCCATCCCACTAAGGGGCACCAGACCGAGGAAGCCACCCAGAAAGATCAAGAGCAGCAGCCCCAGCCACCAGTGGGGGACCGTATTGAGGGCGACCGTGATGATCCGGATGCTGTGGTCCGGCCATCGTCCCCGTTTGACCGCGGCCCAAATTCCCAGCGGAATACCGAGTAGACCGATGATCAGGCTGGAGAAAGCCAGGATAAAGGTCGCCCACATCCGCTCAACGATCAGATCGATAGCGCTCACGCCCTTGAACAGAAAAGACTTGCCAAAATCCAACCGCAAAATACCACGACCGCAACGATTCTCGTCGCTGAGACAGAAGCCGCTGCGCCAGGTCTCGGTGTGGGGCAGCCAGTCCTCGCCGGCAAACCAGGCCACATACTGGACCAAGATGCCCCGATCAATGCCATAGAGACGCTCCAACCGGGCCACATCAGCGCTGGTCACGCTGGGGTCATCATCCAAAAATTGGAGCGGACCACCGGGAGCAGCCTGATAAATGATAAAGGCGATGAGAGTGGCCACCCAGGCTAACAGAATCGATTGAATCCCACGTCGAATGATGTAGCGGGTTAAGGCATTCATGCTCTAACTCTTAGAAAAGTGTTGAACCTACAATTTTGCCTACTAAAACAGGCGGCAGCCACCTTGAGGTGGCTGCCGCCAAAACAACATTCTATTCGGAGGTTTCCTCGATGTACCAGTCTTCAGAGTTCCAACCAATGCCTAAGGGCGAAATCGGCTCATCCACAATCCCTTTGACCCGGTTATTCTGACCGCTCCAAGACTTGTTGTAGAACAAGAAGACATAGGGTGCTTCCTCGGCAATAATCCGCTGAATTTCCTGGTAGCGTTCCTTGCGGAACTCCTGATCGTAAGTAGCGCCCCCCTCTTCAAACAAAGCTTCGACCTCTTTGTTGACATAGCCCACCGAGTTGAGTTCGGGAATGCTTTCTTCCGACCAGATGGTGTACATGATGTGCGGCTCGATGGTAGCGCGCCACCCGCCGATAAACATATCCCAATCCGGCTCTTCGGCATCCGTGGCGTCAAGGAAACTGGCCCACTCTAAAGCCTCAATCTCAACGTTAATCCCGATGTCCGATAAGAAATCTTGGGTGGTGACCGCGATCAACTCCCGGGTCTGACTGGTATTAGGTCCGAACAGCAGTTTGAGGCTAAGCTGTTCGCCATTTTCATCAAGCATCTGGTTCGCATCGGCATCGTAGGTATAACCGGCTTCTTGCATCAGTTCAATGGCTCGCTCCGGATCATAGGTGTAGCATTCCACATCCGGATTGTAAACCCACGAGGTTTCCGGAAAAACCGAGCAAAGTCGCTTCGCCTGGCCCAACATGACCTCATCAGTCAGCAGTTCTTTGTCAATAGCATAATTGATCGCCTGCCGGACGCGCACATCGTGGGTAGGAAACCCTTCCCGCATGTTAAGACCGATGAAGCTCCAGCTAGCGGCTGCCGGCCACCACTCATAGACCGTCGCGTTCTCCAACTGGCGTGCTTCTTCTAGATTCTCGGGCGTAATATTGCCGGTATCGCTCTCGCCGCTTTTAAATTTCTGGTAAGAAATATCTTGATCAGGCACAATCTCCACGACATAGCGCTCAATCAGAGGCGAGCCCTTGTACCAGTAATCGGGATTGGCCGCAAAAATGGCATACTGATCCCGCTTCCATTCCTCTAATTTATATGGGCCGGAGACCACCGATGGGCTATTGATTTCCGGATTTTGCTCCGGATCGTCCCAAGACAAATTCTCCCAAACATGTTTCGGCAAAGGCGTAATCAAACCGGACATCTGGCCTAAAGCCGGAGCATAGATCTCGCCAATTTTGATCTCTAAGGTGTAGTCGTCCAGGGCTTTGTAGGAGGTGATGAACTCAAGTTGAGAGAGATAAGGAAAGGCATTGTCGGGGTTAATCACCTGGTTGTACGTCCACTCATAATCTTGGGCCGTGAGCGGCTGGCCATCGCTCCACTTTATGTCTTGACGGAGGTTAAAGGTGAAGGTCAAGCCATCTTCGGAGATAGTGTAACTTTCGGCCATATTAGGGATGTACTCCAGTGTCTCCTCATCTAACCGCAGCAGCGCCCCGGCGTAAACCTGAGCCTGGTAACTGCTTGAAGCTGTATCCGTCGTTTGATACGGATGGAAACTGACCGCGTCAGAGGTGGCCACATTGCGGTACTCCCCGCCGAATTTGGCCTCGTCACGTGGTGTGGAGACATCCTCATCACTGACCACGGTGATCCCCGCCTCTAATTCCTTGGCCGAAGCGGCTTGCGACTCATTTACAACGGCGGCTGACTCATCCGTGGCGGCGGCTTCTTCGGCCGGGGCGGCCTCTGCGGCGGCTTCCTCAGCCGTTTCTGCCGGGGCGGCCTCTTCAGGAGCAGCTTCTTCCGCGGGCTGAGCCTCTTCTTGGGGCGCCGCTTCCGGCTCGGGAGCTTCCTGTGGAGCCGCGCCGCCGCATGCTGCCAATAACAGCCCGAAGAGAACGATCAGGGTCAAAAGCAGTCCACTTCTTAAAATTCTTCTTCTGTGCATGTCTTGCAACATCTCCTCCTATTGATAAATTTAGTCCGCAACCCGTACCCCGCCGGACGTGGCTCAGGCAGGGCCACGGGTTAATCTCACTGTTCCTGCTAGCAACAATCTACTGCGTAGTATCGCCACCCTCATCGGGTTCAGCGGTGGGTTCGGCGGTGGGTTCGGGTGTCGGTTCTTCATCAGCTTCACCATCCCCCTCATCGCCGCCGGTATCTTCATCACCGGTGTCGCCTTCGTCACCAGTGTCTTCACCCCCGGTATCACCCTCTTCACCGGTGGTTCCTTCTTCACCCTCGACAGCCTCACCTTCACCAGTATCAGCAGGTGTATCGGAGAGCTCAAAAGCTACGTATTCGTCCTCACTGGGAAGTTCCAACGGTTTCCGGGTAAACCAGTCGATAGTGTTGGTGACCAGCAAATTGCGCGGCCCTTCCGGGAGAAGATAAAGCGGGAAGGCGTAATAGGCAACTTTGGCCCGCTCATCCTCGTAGGCAATGACCGACGGCGCGCCGGGCTGCTCGCTGTCCGGCCCACGTTTGAGAATGACGCGAGAGTCGGGGGTGTAGTTGACGACATCGATTTCTAGCGGTTCACCCGACGGAGTGTCATCAAAGGGCACCGCCGTGGCCGGAAAATCCCGGGCAATCGGATGATCGGCCAGCGCGATTTCCAGATCACTCTGCTCGGCGGCGGTCAGGTAATCGGCATGGACGATATTCTTGAGAAAGTCGGTGTGATCCCAATCAAAAGCCACCGAGGCCCCGGAAATGAGCAGGTTACCGCCGAACTTGATGTACTCGGTCAGGATCTCGACATCAGCCTCATCGATGCTATCATCCCAGTAATCACCGGTGGCCCACACGACGGCATCATATTCCTGAAGTTCCAACAAATCCGGCGAGCCGTCCGTAGCCGTATCCCATTCAATCACGTCATAGTTCTCGCCGAAAGCGGCCACAAACTCCGCCGCACCGGTTTGGGCATCTTCACGCTCACGGCCATCATTGTCGGACACGACCAGAATCTTGTCGATGCGGTCACTCCGCAAGCTGGGCGGCAGCCGATCCTCAGGGTCTTTGGTCTGGCACACGGCAATGTTCGGCGTTACCGAGCAGTCCCGGTACGAGCCGTCCAGCAGCAAACCAAACGCATCGGCATTTGTATCCGAGTTACTGGAGAGGATGATCAAAATATTCTGATTGTCTTCTTGATGTAGATAAAACAGGGTCGCACCACCTTGCTCCAGTTGGCCTACCCCTTCTATCTGAATACGACCCTCAACGAACCGTTCATCCACGTCATCTTCGGCAGCAGCCCTCACCGGCGAGACTTCGACGTTCTCAGTTTCTGCTTCCTCTTCATCCACCGGCTCCAGCAAGACAATCCCGGCTTCATCCAGGTAATCTTCCACGGCTTCCGCTTGATCAAACCGGCCAATATAGATGACATCACCCTCATCACCGATCTCGTCGGTAAAGGTGACTTGGCGCTGGGTTGCCTCCAGATACTCTTTAAGTTCAACAGAATTTTCAAATTGACTGTTGAAGACCAGCGAGTCATCAAAGACAACATTCACCTGATCCGCCAAGAAATTGGGGAAGTTTCTAATTTCGAAACTCGTTATCCCGGTCGCCAAAAAATTAGCAACGTTGTTAATCAAGATCCCATTGCTCTCAGCCGCGCTGTAGGGCTCGGTGAAAAAAGTGAGATCGCCCACGGCCAAAACTTGGTCGTTAGCCGTCAGAACTGCTGCCGCCCGAGTTCTACCGCCTTCGCTGGTAGAAGAGAAGACCGTGTCATCGCCCATAATGACCTCGTGGCCAGGCGCGCTGAGGGAGCCGCTAGCGTAGAAAATGAGCCGATCATCGCTGCCTAGACCCTCAGTGATGGGACTGCTATTAAAGTTGGTGTAAATGACGTTGCGATAGTTGTTGTCGTTGTTTTCCAGGCTATAAAGATAGTCATTGGCGTAAATGATGCCAAATACCCCGGCTATACTGTTAAGCGACTCGACAAAAACGGTGCGGGTTGGATCACCGATGATCAACAACCGCCCGCCTCGCCCCACAAACTTGCGCAAGGCCGTGATCTCTTCAGCCGTGTAGTCCACGCGAGGCAAAGGCAGGATCGCCGACTTAGCATATTCAAGCCGGTCGATCAGCCGCAGCCCTTCTTCCTCGGCCATCTCCGGCGTCACAATCTCGTAACTAAAGCCGCGAGCGACCACTTTGGAGAGCAGGACATTGAGTTCCTCAACAAAAAGGGCGTTGTCGTGACCGTAATCGATCAGGACCACGCCTTTGCTCTCTTCAGGGTTGTCCACCGGATCACTCCGGGGCGCACTCTGGGATACGGTCAAGTCGGCCTGCTGAAGCTCAACCTCCGGGGGGACGTAAGTCCCTGCCCCGCCAAAATAGAGCAAGCGCCCCCCCAGGAAGATCAAAATAATTAAGGCCGGCACTACGGCCAGTAGGGGAATCCAGGTAGATTTAGACATCAATTACTCCAAGGGAATATAAATTTGATAGAAAGTTGGCCAGCGAGCCCCTTCGGCTTTCGTAATATCAAAATCGTCGACGTGGGACTCGAGTTCTGTATACAACTTGGCCATAGGTTCATACTGAGCCGACTCGGTTTCACGCAGCAAAGCGAAAAACTCTTCCCGAATATCGACGACTTCATAGTTGCGCAAACCGGCCAATTCCGCCGCCCGATCAACGGCGTCTAGCTGCGAGCCCAGGTGATCGATCAAGCCGTACTCCAAAGCTTCGATCCCGATCCAGATTTCCCCGGTGGCGACCTGGTCGGGCGTCATTGTGAGCGGATTGAAGGCCATCGACCGCTCGGCGACCACGCTGTTGCGAAAGTCAGCATGCAGGAGATCCAGCTTCTGCAAATAGGTGGTACCGTTGCCACCGGTAGTCTTGAAGGGACCGGTGGTGATAAACCGCTCGCTCAATACTTCCGGCTGGCCTACGCCGCTAATCACGCCGATATTGCCCACGTACGTGGCAGGCTTAGCATAAATTTCGTTAGCACCGACCCCAATCTGATAAGCCGCGCTGGCAGCTAAAGTATCCATACTGGCCACAACCGGCATCTCTTCGCGCAGGTTGCGGATTTGCATATAGATATCGTGCCCGGACGCGGCGCCCCCCCCCGGGCTGTCAATAACCAGGACGACGGCTTTAACATCACCCCGATCACGGAGATAGGTAATCTCACGGGACAGAACTTCGGCTAAAATACTACCGACCTGAGACTGGACGCGCAGAATACCAACTTTGGGTGTGGGAATGAGCGTGGTCGCCAGATAGTAGCCGATGGCCACGGCAGCAAGGATGGCCAGGATAGACAATACAATAACGGACTCTCGAGTGGGTGACCTATCGGCTACTTTAGCCACTGTTGGAGCTTCACTCATTGGACAATCCTCCTAAAATTACATCTCAGTTAATTCGATTCACTTTATTGATTGGGATCATTTGAGGTTAAACGGGGATGATGATGCTTCTTATTATACGTAATAAGAAGCAATTTTACAATCAACTTATAATATCCACCCGATTGAAGATTAGCTAAGATTATCTTCCATCCGTAGTTAGGACTCAGAGGCTCAGGGCGTCAACTTTTTTTGCGGTCAACCCCGCTGATGATTGATTTATCCCCTTGATTATAGACGCTAGCGAAAGGCTTTACAAAAATTAATCGAGTAAAGCTGCTGCCGGTTAATTTCCACACGTGGGGGACTAGGGGGCAGGTTCCGCCAGGTTGCTTTCCATCCGCCAGAGGGCCACCTTCAATCCGGCTTGAGAGGCACTGATGAAGTCTTACCGCTTGACGATATTATTACAGCGCGGTAACGTATCTCAGTGATCAAATCCTTCAAAGACAAAGAAACGGAGAAGGTTTTTCGCCGCCAATATTCACGACGGTTGCCACAGGATATTCAACGGGCGGCTCTCCGCCGGTTGGTCTATTTGCATTCGGCCAAAGAGATCAACGACCTCTGGGTCCCGCCTTCCAATCGGCTGGAAAAGTTGAGCGGAGACCGGCAGGGTCAATACAGCCTCCGGATCAACGGTCAATGGCGGATCTGCTTTGAGGGGGTCGAGAACAACGCTTCTGAGGTCGAGATTGTCGATTATCATTGAGGGGCAAAATGAGTGAAGAGAAAATGGCGCCGGTGCATCCCGGCGAGGTCTTGCTGGAAGATTTTATGAAACCGCTGGGGCTCAGCCAATACCGGTTAGCCAAAGAATTGCATGTCTACCCGCGCAAGATCAATGAGATTGTCCACGGCCAGCGGGCGATTACGGCTGATACCGCTCTGCGACTGGCTCGCTTCTTTGGCACCTCGGCCGAGGTTTGGTTAAACCTGCAGGCTTTTTATGACCTGGAACTCGCCCGCGATGAGTTGGAGGTCCAGATCAATCAAGAGATTGAGCCTCTCGCCCAGCAACGAGCAGCCTGAACTTCCTGGCAACTCGGCTAACCTCTAACCCGACAAATGTCCGCCCTAGCATCCTAAAATCCGCAGTCGCGGCCAACAATTACGCCAGCGCTCCGCCGCCCGAGCCAATTCTATCCATAAACCATCAGCCGCCGCCAGGCGCGCAATCAAGTCCGTGTCGTGATGTCACTTTATCCCCGACATCATTACCGGACTGTTTATTTTTTAGAGGAACCCCTCTAGCGCATCAAATATCCGCCCCCCATGCTTTATTTCCTGCTCAGCAGTGTGCCGAAAAAATCGCTCGCCGACCAAGCCCTTCATCTCGGCCGGGTTCTCGACTGTGTGATTGGTACTTGTCCACGGATAAGAATCTGGAGCACACGATTTAGGCGCTTTTCGGTGCTTTTTTCTTGAATTTGGAAAATTTTAAGGTTACAGATGGAACTCATGCGACAGATGCGTAATGGTGAAACAAAAAAAATCCGCAGTCGACTCGACTGAAAATAAAGAGTAACGATATCATCAATAAAGCATTGTTGCTACTCATTCAAATATACTAACGATTACCTTGTCCCGACAAGAACATGAACACTTCAAAAAAATCTAGACATCTCAAAATGCTGATCTTGACTGGTTGTTTGATCAATACCTCATTACTTCCTTTAGGTGGACGCAGCAGTAGTTATTCCACCCACACCCATAATCTCTATTCCAACACCAACCACTATGCTGCTGATAAAACCAACGACCACTAGCGCGCCACCCATAGAGGCGCCAATCGAAGATGCCACCTTCAGTAAATCCCGGCCAATGGCTACAATTAGGCCCACTCTCCGGTCGGCTCTAATGAACAGCCTCCTCTCCATCGGGAAAGCTGTTCCGGTTGCCTTAAACTCCAGTAGCTTAAACCAAGTGATGCAGGCTCCTGCCTCGATATTCCTTTGGTTTTTAACCCGGATAAAAGCCAAATTTACTGGCCCGCTAACCCTTACGGCGGTTCGTGCAGCCCGCCATTTCCTGAACATCAAAAGGATAACTCGACCCATGAAACATTTCCCAAAATTAATTTTCATTGTGGTGTTGCTGTTTAGCGCTGGCCCGCCAGCCCTGGCCCAGATCGGTCAACTGCATAGCGTGACCCTTAATTACGTTGAGGCATCCGCCACCCAAACCGGCGCGGTGCAGGTGCAGGCCTATGTCTCGGTCCTGGATGAGCAAGGTCGCCCCCTCACCAACCTAGAGGCTGAAGATTTTGCCATTTTTCAAGACGGCCGGCCGGTTGAAATAGAAAGTGTCACCATTGCCACTGACCCCATCGCCGTTATTCTGGCCCTAGACACCAGCGGCTCGATGGCGACTAAAGGCGCAAACGGCCAGATAGCTCTGGAGAGCGCTAAACAGGCCGCCGTTTCATTCTTGGAAGAACTGACCGACGGCGATAAAGCCGCCGCCTACAGCTTCAACGACGAAGTATTGCCGCTGCATGATTTAACCCATGATCACAACGCCGTTATCAACAAGATTAACGAACTGACCTATAAAGATTTTGGTGGAACCTGCTTGTACGATGCCGCCATCGAAGCCATTCAGAAATCGGCGGAGGTACTGCAAGGGCGGAGAGCGATCATCGTCTTAACCGATGGCGTTGATGAAGCCTCGCAAAAAGAGGGTCCATGTAGCCTCTACACCCTTAACGATGTCGTGGCCGAAGCGACCCAACGTACCTCCAAAGTGCCCGTGTTTGCCATTGGTTTTGGCAAAGCCGATGAGCGCGAGTTACTGCGGATGGCTCGACTCACCGGCGGTGACGGCCTAACCGCCGAAAGCCCGGAAGATCTGGCTCGTCTGTTTGAGACCATCTCGCGGCAGCTAAAAAACCAATACTTAGTTACTTACCAAACAACAGCCCCCAGTGGCGAGCATACCGTAGCGGTTAAAGTAACGACGAATGACGCTACGAAAACCGATGAGCGCCCGGTCTTCACCCCGCCGCTGCTGACAGGATCCGGGTCTACCGGGGACACGCCGTCTTTAGTGGTAACTATTGTTGACGCCATAAAAGACCAACCCCAGGTAGGATTTCTACAAATTGTGACCGAGATAAATCCGCCCGACCAAACCGAGATTGTCCAGGCCGAACTGTTTATCGATGGCCAATCAGCGATGGTCCTGCGTGAACCACCTTTTAATGAATTTCCGCTTAATTTGGAAAACATAGTCGGTGGTACGCATACGATACGGGTAGAAGTAACCACCGCCAATGGAAGCATTGCCACCAACCAACGTGAAATTACTATCGAACTGCCGGCGCCGGCACCAACGCTGGTGCCCACCCCAGTTCCTACTCCGGAACCGGCGATCATGGCTTATCTCCCTATTTCAATGGACGATCCAGTTCTACTGGCGCTGGTTGCCGGCGGCTTCCTGATTGGGCTAATCATCATCGGCCTCCTTGTTTTTATGATGACAGGGCGGAGAAAAGCTAAACCGGTCATGGTTAGAAGTGGCATAGACTACCAATCGCCGCCGATGGACTCTTTTATGACCCGTGATGAGGGGGCAGCGGCCTCTGCCGTGGACGATGAAAAATTTCGCACTATTGATGTGGCAATTTATGTTGACGCTAAATTGCACGTGGTGGAAAGCAAGGATCTACCCCCAAGTCATATCTTCCGCTTAAGCCAAACCAAAGTAACTATTGGCCGTGACGCCGGAACTGTTCACAACGATGTCAATATTCCCGATCCTTCGGTCTCTCGCCATCACGCCCGAATCACTTTTGATGGCTATAAATTCAAGATCTTTAGCGGCAACGCTCGCAATGGCGTCTTTGTTAATGAGGACAAAGTTGAAGAACAGGGCGCGGAACTGCCTGATGGGGCGGTCATTCGGCTTGGGGCCAGCACTTTGCTTAGGTTTGAAAAAGGAAATAGCGGCTTTGATGACCCGTATAGCACTAAAGACTTTGCCACAAGTTACCTGAATGGCGCGGACGAAACCATGACTAACACTCTGCCCTCTAATATGGGCGGCTAATTACATCCCAGGGTTTTTGTCCCAAGCCTCTGCCCTACGAGATCATTTTTGAGGGAGTAACCTATGTATCGCCTGTGTTCCAATACACAGTGTAGCCACCCAGAAACTCGACTAAAGGTGGGCAGTCAAATCTGCCCCCACTGCCACTACGAAACCGATCTGGAATTTGAGCCGGGTGACACGCTAAAGATAGACCCCACTCGGGAAGCCCGGGTGTTAAACAAATTGTCGCACAGCAAAGATGCCGGTATGTCGGCGGTGTACCTGGTGGAGCGAAAACGCAGCAGCGGCGTGAACGTTCGAGGGGTGTTAAAAGTGGCCAAAGCCAAAAGCGTCCATGCCTTGGAACGAGAAGTGACCTATTTGCAGCGATTGCAGCATTATAACATCATCCGGCTCCTTTATGACGGTGATGGCCGGAACCCCCACACTGCTATTTGGAGCGACACCAAAGACGGCCAAAACCTCCAGTTTGTCGCCCTGGAGTGTATGCCCGGTGGATCGCTCAAGCAGAAACTGCAACAACAGGGTGCGTTCGACCTACCAGAGGCTTTAAACGTCGTAAAAGCGATTGGGCAGGCCTTGGACCATCTTCATTTAAACAATACCGTGCATTTGGATATTAAGCCGGCCAACATTCTGTTTGGGACCGATGACCGGATCGTATTGTCCGACTTTGGCGTGGCCCGAACGAGACAAGAAACGGCGGATTTGGCCAAGCGCAATGTCCGGGTCGGGACCCCGGCTTACAACGCCCCGGAATTGCTCAGTTTCAGCACCGCCGCCGATCATCGAGCTGACATTTATGCCTTAGGGCTCGTTCTCTACGAAATGCTGATTGGCTGTAATCCGGTTCAATTCAGCACCACCAGCGCCGGCCTATCGACTCAAGCCCATCGGATTCAACAAGCGCTAGAGGCCCTGCCTAAACCCAGAGAGCTTAGCCGAAAGATAGCCCCTGCGGTAGAAGCCGTTATCTTAAAAGCCACGCATCCGGATTTACACCAACGCTACAACTCCGGGGCAGAAATGATTGAGGCCTTGGAACAAACGGCGGCGATGGTCCAGCGTCAAAAGTCGGTCAAACTGGCCCTGGCCGGTGCCGGGGTGCTGTTGGTCTTACTGGTGGCCATGGTAGGCGCAACTGCGGCACTGTCCGGACACGCGAAGTCCGATTCACCCGCGGATGGAGCAAGTCAAACTTTGGCCGAAGCTCGGCCAACCGTTTCTTCCAATGGGGGGGGCGTCAGCCTGGGGGAAATGGCTGTTGCCACGCCGCTACCAACGGCGGCGGTTAGCGCCCCATTGCCAACACAGCCATCGGTCGAGTCTAACTCCCGACCGGCCGAAACACCTCAAGCCACCTCTACGCTGGCCGCTTACACTAGCCCTACGCCAGTCCAAACACCGACGCCGGCTCCGGTAGTGAGCGGGCGTACAACCTCACCCACAGCCGCGGCGCCAGAGCCAACCGCCATAACCGGGTCAAAGCAGTTGATCTTCCCAAAAAACATGCAGGTTTTTTCGGCAGGCACACAGCGTATCGAGTTTCAATGGCGGTTAGGCAACGACTGCGTCCTACCCCCTAACGTAGGGTTTGAACTGCGGATCTGGAAAGATGGCGCAGCCCCGATGGGCGCGATGGACGCCGTTAAGCAGCAAGATGAGATCAACTGTCACGCCGGTATTTATTCATTTACCGTGGGGGATTTGGCCTCGGCATCTGGCGTAAGCAATGCCTCTGGGCGCTTCAACTGGGATGTTCTGTTGGTCAATACTGCTCCCTACCACCCCTTGCCCGGGGACGAGGAGCCGGTTAATGTGTTTGAGTTAGGTGTACCCGGCGGAAGCAGTGATTGAGGCAATAGGAGCAGTTTTGATTTTATCCATCGACTTCTCTAAATAGGGATGTGCAGGGATGACTAGAATTTTCAAAACGGATGTCTATCAATGAACCAGCTAAAGTTTTACGGCCTAACCGACCCCGGCAAGAAGCGCAGCAAAAATGAAGACAGCCTGTGGCCGCCGCCCAAGGTCGCGCAGCACGACTACGCCAACCATCCGGCCGGCCAGTTATATGTGGTGGCCGATGGCATGGGCGGCTATGGCGCGGGCAATGTCGCCAGCCAGATCACGACCACGACCCTTTGGCAAGTCTATTATGATGAACCCACTCCCGGCCAAACCCCGCACGATCGGCTGCAGGCCGCCATCGAGGTAGCGCACGAAAGAATCAAAGCCGAGGCCCAAGACTCCGACAGCCAGGCTCGCATGGGCACAACCGTGGTGGCCGCCGTAGTTTTGGATGGAGCCTTATGGTTGGCCTGGCTGGGCGACAGCCGGGCTTACCTGCTGCGAAACGGGCGGCTCAAGCAGCTCACCGAAGACCACAGCGTGTTATGGGAACAGGTCAAAAACAAAGAGATTAGCTGGACCGATCTACACTACCACCCGCAACGCTCCCGCTTGAGCAACTCGATCACCGCCCAGCGGGCGGACGTGACCGCCTCGTTCCTCGATAATTTCGCCTTACAGGAAGGCGACCAAATCCTACTATGCTCCGATGGCTTGAGCAGCGAAGTCAAGGATGAAACCATCGAGTCAATTTTGCGCGGCTACCCTCTACGCAGCGCGGTCCAAAAACTGATTGAGGCCGCGAATAGCCCCAAAGACTGGCCCAAGGATGGCGGGCTGGTCCACTCAAACGGCGGGGAAGACAACATTACCGCCCTCATTATTCACACTCCCGGCGTAAAGGTGGATGCTAACGCCTTGTCGCCCGCTGTGTCCTCCAACCGGCCGAAAATAGCAGCCCTGGCACTGGTTGGGCTGGTCGTGCTACTGGCGTTGGCCGGGGGAGCGTATTTCCTGATAGGCAGCCGGTCAGACACCTCGGCGGCTGCGGTGGTGGAGATTGACCCGGTTGGCGAAGTTGCTTTGGCTAAAGGCGGCGTCTCTTTAGGCGATGAGCAGCTAACACCCACGCCGGAGATTGACCCGATGGCCGCCGGGCTTGACTCCACTCATACCCCGGCTCCCGGCGAAACGCCGCGGCCTGAGCCTACATCTACTCTGGCCAATTACGCCACACCCAGCCCGGCTCCGGCTGCAACCTTTACTCGGTCTTTCGCTGCGGAGGCCGCGGTTACGGCAATAACCACGACAACGGCGACAACATCAACTACGTCGGAAGTGCTTGTAATAAATGAATCGAAGCCGTTAATCTTACTGGAAGATAACCGGGTTTTTCCATCGGGCACTAAAGACATCACGTTTCAGTGGCAGTGGGGTAACGACTGCAACCGGCCCCCTAACGTAGGGTTTGAACTGCGCATCTGGAAAGATGGTATAGCGCCTATGGGGGTTATGGATGCCGTTGAGCAGCAAAAACAAACCAACTGTAATGGTGGCAAGTATTCACTTACTGTGGGCGATGTGTCATCGGCCCCCGGCGTAAACAGCGCCTCCGGCCGTTTTAACTGGGATGTGCTGCTGGTCAATGTTGCGCCCTACAAACGTCTTTCACAGGGACAGGAGCAAGCTTTCGTGTTTGAGTTGGGCACGCCGGGCGGTGGTGGGAATGGTAGCGACGGTAAGGGCGGCGGTGGTGGTATGAATACTAACCCTAGCGACTAGCATGAACTTTAGAGTTTAAGACAAGGATTAATACAAGATGGCAACAGAATTAGTAAAACGCTCAGTTACCATAGTTTCTTTAGCTGGAGCGATTCTGACGGCGGTTATAATCAGCCTGTTGGTCCAGGTCGGGCCAACACACGCCGCGCCAAGTGAGCCGGTAAGCAGCGGACGGGTGTTTGGCCAAATCATTACGCCAACTAAACAGGTTGAGCCGGCTGCCTCCATTGCTCCCGGCAGTCTGCTGACCTACACCATTATCTTTACCGCCGGCAACGAAGCCGGTCAGGTGGTGATTACCGATACCGTGCCGCTATCCACCACCTACAAACCCGGCACGATGGCCGCTACTGGGACAAATGGAGTCGTCATTACACCCGCGCTTCTGGCTAATTATTTAGTCTGGACCGCCACCAACGTTATCACCGGCAGCCAAGTCACCGCTACCTTTGTCGTGACCGTTGACCAAGATCTAGGCCAGGGGGCAGCAATTGTGAACACGGCCTGGTTTAGTGACGGCCTAAGAGTTTATTCAGCTACAAAAAGCGTTACAGTAGATCAATTGACGGTTTATCTACCCATAGTGATTAAACCCGCTCCGGTTGAGTTAACCGTAATTGCCAGCAACACGGGCGGCATTACCTCCTTAAAAATCGGGACTCACATCTGTATTACTCCCATCCCAGATGGCAGCACCCCATGCGGTGTATCGTTTCCACCGGGAATTTATTTTGTGGAAGCGATGACCAATCGATGCGGTAAACTAACCGCGACCCTGCCTTTTTACAGCGGCAATACCAATCTGGATATCAAATGTAATTAACTGCTTGTCCATAAAACAACCTACCCGATCAATTATTGTCTTGCAACCCTAACACCGACCAATCAATATGCGTACTGTATATCGAACCATCATCATCAACCTCATCGTCAGCCTGCTCTTAACGGCGCTGCCGGCCCGAGCCCAGCAGCCGGACAAGCTGATTGTGACCTACACAACCCCGCAGGAACAGCCGGACGGCACCACCACACTGGCGACCTATTTCACCATCACGGACGCCGCCGGCCGGCCCATTGTTGACCCGCCTATCGAGTCGGCTTCAATTCAACTCTTGGGCCTCGAAACCCTGCCGCCGGCTGCCGCCACCGTGGCCAAGCCCAACACCCCCTTCTATGTGGCCCTGCTCTTGGATGCCAGCGGCAGTATGGCGCCCGTAATGCCCCAGGTGCGAGAGGCCGCCGGCGCTGCCATCGACAGCGCTCCGCCCAACGCTCACGTCTCGGTCGTTCAGTTTAGCGACAAACCTCAGCCGGTCACCAACTTTACCAACGACCCGGGCCGGGTGAAAGACGCGATTAACCGCACCCAAGCCATCCAGGGAGGCAGCACCTGCCTGTACGATACCGCCTTCGATGCCCTCGACCGGCTAGAAGACGAAGTCGATCAACCCCAGGCCCGCCGCGCCATCATTCTGTTTACCGACGGCAAGGATGAGCAAAGTGGGCCGGGCGGTGGCCCTTGTAGCTATTACGGCTACGGCGACGCCGTCGGCCGGGCCAGGGAAATGCGCCTCCCCATCCACACTATTGGCCTCTGCAGCGACTCCCAGTGCACCAACCTGAACCGGGCCGATTTAACTAATATGGCCCAGGAGACCGGCGGCTTTAGCTACACCGGTGACCAACAAGAGGTGCGCCAGCTTTTCCAGCAGATTATGGATGCCCTGAACAGCCAGATGGTCGCTCAAACCCAGGTCTGCCCACACCAAGGGAACAATCAAGCGGCCCTGTCAGTAAAACTGCGAAATAGCGAACCGGCTTTAAGCACCACCTTCGATTTCCCTGCCGGCTGGGACTGTTCGCTGCCGGTTGGTCCAGTGGCGGTGCAAATTATCAGCGTCCGTTATGATGCAGCGGAAGATGTCTTTAATTTGTCCCTAAGCATCCGTGACGCGCCGGCAATGAGCCAGCTCATTGTGCAAGTATGGGACAAAAACGGCAGCCAATTGGCGGAGGAAAACAAATTCGATGGGCCGCCCGCCAGCCTGAGCTTTGCCCGCCATACAGCAGGAATGCAATCGGGCCGCGAATATTGCTTTAAGCTGCTGGCCCTCAACCGACAGCAAGAATACCTGCAAACCGAAGACGGCAAATCAGTCCTGGCCGAACAGTGCGTTATCTACGAGCCGGAGCAAAAAGCCGCCGTTGAGTTCAATATCAGCGCGGTCACGCCCGATTTTGAGCAAGAGAAACTACTCATCGATTTGAATTTCATCAGCTTCAATGCCCAACCGGATAAGTATCAGGTTTTTATCAACGACCATGCCGGCAGCCGCGTAGCCGAGTTTGGCCCAACGGTCTATCAGCAAGAAAAGCAGTTCGTTCTTGATCTCCCGCCGGCAATGCAGCAACTTGACCAACCCCGTCAATACAAAACCACCGTGGAGATCATCACTAAAGATGATCGGGTCACCCAGCAGGAATATGAGTTCCAGGCCATTCCACCGGGCCGGCTGGCCCGGTTCGCCTCTAACCTGGCCCAACCACTGGTGATTTTTGGGATGCTTGGGCTGGTGGTCGTGAGTATGGGCGCCGTAGGAGGCTGGCTGTTTGCCAGAAACCGGCGGTCAGTTCACCCCCAGTTGCATGGCTTTTCCAGAAAAAACACCGCCGAACTGCACCGGCCCCCCGTAGACCCGACGATGTTGTCTACCGACCGGGCGGGCGCGCCGCTGCGGCTACGGCTTAGCCTGTCCCTTTCCAACCAGCAGCGCCATCGCCAGGAACTATCTCAATTCCCGTGCGTCCTGGGCCGGCTGCCGCGCACCACCCCCTATCAGCTAACCATGCTGGATGATGAGGCTGGCTATCTGTTAAACGTGCCCGACGATAATATCTCTCGCCGGCACGTCCAACTGACGCTGCGTAACAATAAATTCTATATCACCGATTTAAAGAGCCGAAACGGCACCTTTGTGGCTGATCAACGCCTTGAACCGGAGCGTCCAACCCCGCTCTCGATGGTGGGTCCAACCACGGTGAAGTTGGGCCTGCATGTTCAACTGGAGATAGAGCCTCTCCCTTAAATGCTGCCCGCCTGTTTTCCCAAACAGGTGTAGATAAATCAATTCGAAACTCGACGAAAGGAGTTCAATGAATGACCGAAAGAATAGAAGTAAGGTACGACGCCATGGAACAGTTTGCGGCTAAATTTCAAGCCCAAGCCCAATCGGTGGCGGCGGTGCTGCAGCGGGTCGGCGGCACGATGCAAGAACTGCAAAACGGGGGTTGGGCCGGCCGCGGCTCCGACGCCTTTTTTGCCGAAATGAATGGCGAAGTCTTGCCGGCCGTGCAGCGGTTACAAGCCGCCATGGAAGACGCGCAACAAAATACCCGGCGCATGGCCGAGATTGTGCAGCAAGCCGAAGATGAAGCCGCCGGCTTATTCCGGCAACAAACTTAAGTCCATCGCTTATTCCATTATTTCTTATCAACAGGAGGCTTTATATGAGCAACGATATTATCCGGATGGATTATGACCTGATGCAAAAAATGGCCCAGGATTTTCAGTACAGCGCCGAAGAACTGCAAGACATGCTCACCGAAATCCAGAACATAGCCAACCAGATGAATGAGGGAGCTTTGGTCGGGCGGGGCGGGGATGCTTTTGAAGCGGCGCTGCGCGGTCCTTTGTCATCCACGCTGACCAAACTGATTATGAAATTTCAGGAACTTAGAACCGATGTCATCGTGGCAATGAAGGAAATGAAAGAAGCCGATGTCGAGTCGGCCCAGAAATTTTAACCTTGAAACGAGACCTACTTAAAGGAGTATGTTAAATGTCATCAACCAGAGATGCCTTAATTCGGCTGGCTCGCCGGGTAGTGCAGCAGATGCAGCAAAAACTGAACGAGCAAATGAGCAGGTTGGAGGACGAGGTAAAACAACCCATCCGCGGTATTGTTGACCAGATTGTAGGCGGGGTTTGGATCGGCAAAGGGGCTGATGCGTTTGTCGATGAGGTAACCAGCCTGCTGGTCCCCGGTCTGGATGTGTCACACCAGCGGATCCAGAACTGTCACACCAACATCGACAAAGCCGTGGACATTATGGATCACGCCGATGACAATGTACGCAAATTAGCCGACACCATGGCCGACCAGTTTTCAAAAGTTTATGCCGGGTAACGAATACCTGGCTGTCGCCGATTAACTTATAACCCACAGAAAGGACAGACTCATGGCCGATGTAGAAGTTCACATGGATATTCCCGCAGTAAAAGCGATCAGCAAAAAATTTGATAACCTCAGCCAAATTCTGGCCAATATTGGCAAAGTTTTGGAGTTTGTGGCCAATACCCTCAAAAATACGGCCTATATTGGCCTGGTCGGCGGTGCAGCGCTGCTGCATATAGTCGAAAGCATTCGGCCCAAAGTAGACGAAATGGGTCAAAAGTGCGCCGAAATTAGCAAAGATGTGATGGACTCGGTGACTGCTTTTGAGCGCGGCGACCAGGAAGGTGCCACCCGTTTTTATTAGGTAGGCGCTTCGCCCCTAAAAACAATACCCCCTGCTCGCTGAGAGAGTAGGGGGTAACCCCGAGATTTCATGTGAAAACGGAAGGGGCTGGCAACCCGCCAGGTTGAAGGGCTCATAGATTATGTCTCAACAGGATTTGTAAGGGTTGGCTATCCTAAGAGCAGAATTGACAGAATGGTAGAACAAAAGATTCTATCATTCCGCTTATTCTGCTCTGAATATGGGTTACCTACCCCCTAAAATCCAGAAGAGCCAAGTTATCATTCGTGAGGTGGCCCACTTATGCAGCAAGTTTGCTTACAGTGTAACAGAACCAGCCTGCATACAAATCTGTATTGTCAGGAAAGCTACTGCCCGGCAGAATTGTCGCCCATCATTTTAAGTTATGGCGAATGGCTGGGCGATATTGAAGTTGTAAAACCTTTGATGGTGCTACGCACAGCCACGCTGTACGAAGCAACCCACAACCGGGAAAAGGTACTTCTAAAGGTGGCTCATCCCGGCCCTAGTCACACGGCCCGTCTTAAACGCGAGGCCGATTTATTGCAGAAACTGCGGCTATCCGGCGAACCCAACCCTTATCTACCCCAATGGCGACCACCCTACGGTCAGGGTAGTTTTGTGGAGGAAGCCGTAGGCAAGACTACCCTGCGCGATCAACTGCTTTACTTTTATCTCTTTGATTACGTCGAGGCTGAACCGCTACGCAACTTGCTCACCAAAAACCCTCAGTGGCGGCTAAACCACGTGGGCTGGGCGGTGATTAGCCTGGCCTACGCGCTGGGGGCGCTGCACCGGCAAGGGATTCTACACGGTGCTCTCAGTCCGGACTGTGTGTTGGTACGCTTTGACCCCAAAGAAAATGTCCCGCGCGTTTTGCTGTTTGATCTCGGTGTTGTCAGCGACCAGGCCAATTTTGCCCGTTACTGGTACCGCGATATTGCCTTGCCGGCCTACACCGCTCCGGAATTGATTAACCCGCAGCAGCTTCAACCGGCCCCCACCACCGATGTGTACGGCCTCGGGCTGATTTTGTTTGAAATGCTGGCCGGCCAGCCGCTATTTAACTATGAGTTACGCAGCGATGAAGCAGTTTACCGGGCGATACAGCGCAACCAACGTCTTAAGCTCAACCGTGAAGACGCTCTGAGTGTGGTCAATGTCGTGCTGCAAGCGACCCACGCCCAAGTCTCGCAGCGCCAAAGAGACGCCGCTGACCTGGCTCGGCATTTAATGGATGAGCGTATTTTTGGCCCTGTGCCGGAAGAGCCAAAATCTCGCCGGCCGCGATTGGGCACTATTTTAAGAGCAACCGGCGCGCTGCTGGCGATGGCCGTGGTCACCACCCTCTTTATTGTGGTCGTGAGCGGTATCGTGGGCTAAATCGAGCCAGCTTATCAATTACTTTATCACCAAAGAAAACTATGTCACAACACATTTATATCGACCGTCCGCCCCGGATTCAACCTGAGTTACCGATTGACGAAATCGAAATTCCGGCCCCGCCTGAAAAACCGGACTATGGCTGGACCCGATTCATTCAAATCGGGCTGCCTTTAATTACGATTATTGGTTACGTGCTGATTGGCTCCTTGGGAGGTGTAGGCCGCAGTGCCTGGTACATTCTGCCGATGGGCTTTACGGTGGTGGCCTCGGTGGCATTTTCAGTTTACACCTACCTCAAAGAAAAGCAGCGCCTGGCCGAAATCACCCGCGCCTACAGCGCCCGGCTGGTTGAACTGAATAAAGACATGCAGATGTACCACACTATGCAGCGCCGGTTTTATGAGTACAACTACCCCGATTTTGATGAGGTGGAACGGCTTACCCGCAACGCTTATCAAATAGCGCAGGTGACAAAGCCATTGCCCCGGCGCGTGGAAACTCGCGTGTGGGAGCGTCGTACCAGCGACGCCGATTTCGGGGCGATCAGGTTAGGCATCGGCATGCTGCCCTCCTCGGTGGTGTACACCGCTGACAAGATAGAAAATTTTGAGGACCCCCAAAGCCGCGAGGCGCTGAAATTGCAGGATGACTCGCGCTTTGTGGCGAACATTCCGGTCATTATCTCGCTGCGTCAGCCTTTTCAGGAAGAGGCGGCAGCAACCGAACCACCGCAGGCAGAGGGTGAAGATCAGGAGCAAGCTGTTCAGGCCAACCGCACGCCGGTCGCCCATGCCGTCAGCATTACCGGCCCGGCCGAGTCCGTGTACCCCTTTGCTCGCGCCCTGCTGGCCCATTTTGCCGCCTTTCACGCCCCCTCCGAGGCGCGGCTGTTTGTCCTGGCCCAACAGCAAACCGACTGGGGTTGGATCGAAAATCTGCCGCATGCCAACACCGATACCGGGCCAACTACCTGCTTTATCCACAGAGCTTCGCCTCCCCCCGGCAGCGCCTCACCCGGCGACGCGCTGGAGCCGTTTCTGGAAGGCATCCGCAGAACTTTAGCCCAGCGCAAAATTCAACTGGAAGACCGCGAAGAAAAAGGCAGCACCGGCGATCCCACCCTACCCTTCCTATTAATAGTCGTGGACCTGCTCGAAACAGCCTACCATCCCCAATCACCGCTAAACTTAAACAAGCTGGAAGCCGAGCCGGCTATCTCTTTTGTGCTGGAAAACGGAGCGCAGTTGGGGGCAGCCATCATCTTTTTAGCGCCGGACCGCAGTAAAGCCCCGGGCGGCTGCCGCGCCGTGATCGAAGTGGCTCATGTTACCCAGGCCTCCAATGCCCGCCACCAATCCGGCCCCACGATTCACTTCCGTTACGCTGAAGTGGGAGTCAACAGCTTCCGTTACGTTGGCCACGCCGATGTCGTCCCCGACCCGGCCCGCTTAAAAGAGTTTGCGGCCTTGTTAGCCAATGTTCGTATCCGCGAAGGCGTGGGCGGTGGACTCGACCGCACCGTGCCTTTTATGAGATTGATGGGCTACCACTCGCTCGAACAGCTCAAAAAAGTAACCTCGCAGCGCTGGCAGGCAAGTACTCAGAATGAACAGGCCGACTGGCTGCAAGCGCCCATCGGCTTAATGGCCGGCAACAAACCCCGCTCGCTGATCTTTTCGGCCAAAGAGGCCGGCGTGCATGGCCTGGTGGCCGGCAGTACCGGCTCCGGTAAATCCGAGCTGCTCACCTCGCTGATCACCGCCCTGGCCGTCACCTACGACCCCAGCGTGCTCAACTTTGTGCTGGTTGATTACAAAGGCGGCGGCGCATTCAATGACTTTAAGGACCTCCCTCACTGCGTGGACCTGATCACCAATTTAGCAGGCGAAGGCGTTACCCGCATGTTCACCGCCATTCAATCCGAGCTAAAGCGCCGCCAGGCGCTGGTCACTGAAAGTGGCGCCAAAGATATAGTGGCCTACCGTCAACAAGGGCTGCACCTTAAGGGCGGGCAACCCTTCCCCTTCTTATTCATCATCATCGATGAATTCGCCGAGATGATAGCCGATCGGCCCGAATACAAAGCCCAGCTTGAAAGCATCACTCGTATTGGCCGCTCGTTAGGGGTATCACTGCTGCTGGCTGCCCAACGCCCCAGCGGCGTCACCGACCAGATGCGAGCCAACATCAAGTTTCGGATTTGCCTGCGGGTCGAAAATCCCGCCGAGAGCCGGGAAATGCTGCGTCGCTCCGAAGCCGCTTATCTACCCGGCGACATCCCCGGCCGGGGTTATCTGCAAATCGGTAACGATGAAATTGAGCTATTCCAGGCTGCTTTTACCGGCGACAAATATGACTCGTCTGTTGACAGTAGCCTGATTCCGGTCATCTGGCCGAAACGCGACCGCATTTACAGAGCCGAAGCCGTAAAAGACGCGCCCCCCTTGTATCAGGTGATCATCAGGGCCCTCAAAAAATTAGCCTTGGATCACAATCTTCCCCGGCAGTACGCTCCCTGGCCTGAATTTTTGCCCGATCAACTTGGGCTGGCCAGCTTGCTTATCTCTAACAACCCAAACGCCAAAACCATCACCGATGCCCGCTACCTCAGTGGCATTGACCAGATTATGCTCGGCCTGCAAGCCGACCCCGACCTGTACCTCAATCCGGCGATTAACAAATGGCTCAACAATGAAAACGGCTGGCTGCCTACCTTGAATTGGGAACATTACGCCGCCAGGCCGGTGGTTGGCCTGGTGGATAACCCCCACACCGCCCAGCAGTTACCGCTTGTGATCAACCTGCCGGTGGGCCACACCGCTATCTTTGGCGCGTCCGGCTGGGGCAAAACCACCTTCATTCGCTCGCTACTGGTAAGTCTGATGGCGACCCACGCCCCCAACGCTCTACACGTTTACGTACTGGATTTAGGTGGCCGCCACTTTAAGGCGCTGGCTGATTTTCCGCACGTGGGCGCGGTCATCATCCCCGACGCTGAAGGCTACCGTGAACGGGTAGAGCAACTGCTGCGCGAACTGGACAATATTGTAAACGAGCGCAAAACCTGGCTAAGCACCAGCGGCGCCTCTGATGTCTACCAATACAACCAACACCGTCCCAAGACCCCCTTGCCAGTGATCGTGGTGGCTATTGACAACTTCCTGGAATTTCAGGAAACCTTCGGCAGTGGCCGGGAAGACGCGCCCGACGTGCTGAACAAATTTATCGAACTGGCCCGCCAGGGCAAACCCTACGGCCTGCACTTTGTTATTTCGGCCACCCAGCCGGGCATCCTGTCCAATCCGCTCTATAACCTGTTTACCGAACGCGTCACCCTCAAACTGGCCGATCCCACCGAGTATCGAGCCATTGTCGGTGGTCAGGTGGCCGATGTGCCGGCTACGCCGGGGCGCGGCTATGTAAAACTGGGGCACCAGCCTTTGAGTGTGCAAATTGCGCGGCTGTTCGATGCCCCAACCACCGCCGGCGAAAATGACGATCTGGCCCGCATCGCCGCGCAAATGCAGCAGATCGCCGCCAACGCCGACCCGCCTTATCCGTCCCCGTTGCGGGTTGATGCCTTGCCCAAAACCGTACGGTTTAAACAGATCCTGACCCGGCAACTGGATCTGGCTCTGGATGAAAAATTCTGGTCGCGGTTGGCCGATTACACTCGTCAGAATTGGCAAAACAGCCTTGACCCGACCCAGACCGACTGGTTGACCGTAACGCCCGGAGTCATCTCCGGTAACCGCCTCCGCCCGCTGCACCTGGCTGCTGCCGCCGATGGCGTCCACGGCCTGATTGCCGGCGGCACCGGCGCGGGCAAATCAGAGCTGTTAATGACCTTGATCGTCGATTTGGCTTTGCGTTACGACCCCAGCATCCTCAATTTTGTTCTCGTCGATTATAAAGGCGGCGGCGCATTTCAACCGTTTAAAGACCTGCCCCACTGTGTAGATAGCATCACCAATCTGGATAAAGCAGCGGTTAAGCGCATGTTCACCGCCATCACCGCCGAAATGGAGCGCCGCCAAAAACTCAACACCGACACCGACACCAAAGACATTATCGCCTACCGCAAAAAAGGCTTGCACCTGAACGGCGGCCAACCTTACCCGCATCTGTTCATCATCATTGATGAATACGCCGAGATGATTACTAACAACCCCGAATTTAGAGAGGAACTGGACAGCATTACCCGGCTGGGCCGCTCATTAGGCATTAACCTGCTGCTGGCCGCCCAACGTCCCATCGGCGTGACTGACCAGATGCGAGCCAACATCAAATACCGCATTTGCCTGCGGGTAGAGCAAACCGAAACCAGCCGCGAGATGCTACGCCGCTCCGATGCCGCCTTTTTGCCGACCGGCATGCCCGGCCGGGGCTACTTGCAGATCGGCAACAACAACATCGAGCTAATGCAAATGGCCTATACCGGCGACGTGGAAGATCTGCCGCTTGATCACCTGTTGACTGCCGGCTCGGCCGAGGGCACGGGCCGCGAACTTCGTTTCTTTGATGCCGTCGTGAGGCTGGCTCAACATTTACATGCCGACCAAGCCCGACCGCGCACCCCTTGGCCGCCGCCGCTGCCGGCTCAACTGACTCTGGCCGATCCGGCTAACCCGGCCTACATGGAGCCCTCGGCCCAACTTTATCTGACCCAGCAGCAGCCGGACGTACCGCTGGCCGTTAATCCCTTTGTCCCGGCCTGGCTGGGCAATCGCCCCGGTTGGCCCGGCGTCGATTGGGCCAAAACCGCGATGCGGGCCGTTATTGGCCTGGTCGATGATCCGTATAGCGCCCGGCAACTGCCGCTGAGACTCGATTTTAGCCGGGGCCACGCGGCTCTGTTTGGCGCAGCCGGTTATGGCAAAACAACCGTACTGCGCACCGTGGTAACCAGCCTGGCCGCCACCCACTCGCCCACCGAGTTTCAGGCCCACTTGATTGGCGGCCAAAACTTGGCAGCCCTCATCGCTCTGCCCCACGTGGGCAGCTTGATCCTGCCTGATGAACGCGGTTATGAGGAGCGGGTGCAGCAGCTATTGCGCGAGTTTAACGACATCCTTGATGATCGAAAGCGCCGCTTCAAAGAGGCCAACGTCTCGACCCTGTACGAATACAACAGCACGACGACGCCCACCCTGCCGGCCATCCTGTTAGTCATCGATAACTTTGCCGAATTTGCCGAAACTTTTGGGGGCGACTCCAAAAAAGATGCCGCCGACAACCTGCTGGATGTCTTTATTGGCCTGGCTCGCCAGGGTAAAGCCTACGGGCTGCACGTGCTGATAACCGTGAGCCGGGCTAACAGCATCTCTGGCAAACTATACAGCCTCTTCACCGAGCGCCTGGCCTTGCGGCTGGCCGAGGCCGGCGACTATCAGGTTATTGTCGGCAGCAGTGTGGTGGAGCCCAACGACATCCCCGGCCGGGGCTACGCCAAAGTCGAGCGCCGTGCCCTGGAGTTTCAGGTGGCTGTAGCCGGCGGCAGCTTTACCGAGCAAGGCCAACTGCGGGGTGAAATGCAAACCATTAAAGATCTGGGTGAGGTGATGCACCGCTTGGGCCGCCAGTTATGGGCCGGCCCGGAACCGCTGCGGATCGAGGCCCTGCCGGAAGTTTCTCGGTTCCGAGACCTTCTAACCGATGAATTGAACCTCGTGCCGACCCCCTCTTTTGTGGCCGAGTTAAAAACGGCTATGCAGGCTAATTGGCAGCGCACGACCGCCGCCACTCAGGCCGACTGGCTAAAAGTACCGCTGGGTATCACCTCGGGCAATCGCCCTAAGACTTTGCACTTGGCCGCTGACAAAGACGGCGTCCATGGCCTGGTGGCCGGCGGCACCGGCTCCGGTAAATCGGAACTACTCATCACGATGATTGCCGGTTTGGCCATCCACTACTCGCCCGACATCCTCAACTTCATTTTGGTCGACTACAAAGGGGGTGGCGCGTTTAGCGCCTTTGAACGGCTGCCTCACTGCGTGGGCATTGTCACTAACCTGAATAAAAGTGCCGTCAACCGCATGTTCACCGCCATCAACGCCGAAATTCGGCGCCGCCAGCAGCTTAACACCGACACTAAAACCAAAGACATCATCGACTACCGCAAAAAGGGGCTCCACCTGAGCTATGCGCCGTACCCTCATCTCTTCATTATTATTGATGAATATGCGGAGATGATCAGCGACAACGACGCCTACCGCGCCGACCTGGAAAGCATCACCCGCGTGGGACGGGCCCAGGGTGTCAACCTGCTATTAGCTTCGCAGCGGCCTAAAGGCGTGACCGACCAGATGCGGGCCAATATTAAATACCGCCTCTGCCTGCGGGTAGAGCAGGTCGATGCCAGCCGCGAACTACTGCGCCGCCCCGACGCTGCCTATTTGCCCAACGGGATCTACGGCCGGGGCTACCTGCAAGTTGGTAATGAGAACCTGGAACTGCTCCAGGTCGCCTACACCGGCACTGAGCAGCCGGATGATCGCCCCGCACCGGTGCAGTGGCCGCGGCGCAGCCAAGCCGAGACCGTTATTACCGACCCACCCCGGCTGTTCAATACTGTTGTCACCCTTAGCTCAGAACTGTACCGGGGACAGATGGCCCGCAAACCCTGGCCGGATTTTCTACCCACCGTGATCAGCCTGCAAATGCCCCTGTTCGATAGCCAGCAGCAGCAGATGTTTGTTCTGCAACCGGCCGTCACTCACTGGCTTAACGGCGATAATGTCGCCGGCCTCTGGGCCGCCCTCAACTGGGAGACCGAGGCCATGCGCCCGGTCGTCGGTCTGCTGGATGATCCGGCCGAAGCCCGGCAGTCGCCCCTGCGCCTAAATCTGGCCCGTAGCCACCTGGTTGTCTTAGGAGATACCGGTTGGGGCCGCACCGCGCTGCTGAGAACCATCATTGTCAGCCTGGCCACCACCCACTCCCCCAACGACTTGCATATCTACGTGCTGGATCTGGGCGGTCGCGCTTTTCAGAACCTGGAAAAGCTTCCCCATGTGGGCGCGGTCATTTATGCTGATGAAGACGCCTACGAAGAACGCTTGCAGCGCTTGCTAGACCGGCTAACCAAGTTGGTCGAAGAACGGCAACGCCTCTTTAGCAGCGCCGGGGCGCAATCGCTGTACGAGTACAACGCCCGCCAGCCGCGGCAAAGTCTGCCGGCTGTGCTGGTCATCATCGATAACTTTGCCGAGCTTCAGGAAAACTACGAACCGCTGGTGGAAAGCGTGTTGATGCCGCTGGCCCGCCGCTCCATTAGCCTGGGGCTAACCTTTGTAGCCTCGGCTAACGTTCCTAACAACATGAGCAGCAAGTTGTACAATCTCTTTGCCGAGCGTATCACCTTTAAGCAGTCCAACCCTGATCGCTACATGGATATTGTGGGACGGGGCGCGATAGAACTGGATGAAGTGCCCGGCCGCGGCTATATCCGAATTGGCCGCCGTCCTTTACTGTTCCAGGCCGCCCTGCCGGTCGGTCTGTTTGACGCTGACGGCAGTGACTCCCGCCTCGAGGCGACAGAATTGCAGTTGCTGGTCAGTACGATGCGGCAAACCACGACCGCGCCCGGCTTTATCTGGCGGCATCAACCCTACCCCATTGATATTCTACCCCTGCTGGCGCCGCTGGCTCACCTGCTTAACCAGGCCGAGACAGACACCCTCCCGGTTCAAGCCCTGATCGGCCAAACTGAAAGCCTGGAGCCGGCCCTCATTGACCTGAAACGGTTAGGGCCGCACTTTGTCATCATTGGCCCCCCGATGTCGGGCAAAACAACCGCGCTCTATAACTACATCCTGTCGCTGGCGCATCGCCACCCACCCTCCCAAGTGACCATGCTGCTCCTAGACCTGGAGCGTCGCTTTGTGGACTATGGTGGGCAGCGCCACTTAGGGCAGTTGCCCCACACCCTGGAAGCCGTCACCACCGTCGAGCGGCTGGAGGCGCTGCTGCCTGCCCTTAAATTAGAGGCAAACCGGCTGGCGCAGCCAGTGTCGCCGCGATCCCTCTTTATCTTCATTGATAATTTCGATGATTTTGTTGATGAAGTAGATCAGGCCAAACGCGAACTCATTGGCCAGTTAGCCAGTCTGGCCGGCCGCTACGGGCGCGATGGCCTGCACTTTGTGGTCACCGCCAACGCCGCCGTAGTTAGCCGCAGCAGCGACCTGTGGCGGCGCATTCAGTCCTCCAACTACGGTCTAGCTTTGCGCACCGAGCAAGCCTTGCAAGGACCACTGCAGCTCCGTCGCACGCCACCAGCCGTGCAGGGTAAAGAACTGCCCATGGGCCGTGGCTTTTTGGTACGCGCCGGGCAACCCATACTGCTGCAAAGCGCCCTGCCCTACGAACTACCCGGTCCAGATTCTACTGCCACTGAACAACCCGTAAGCCTGGCTTTGGATAACTGGATTGATCAAATTGAAAAACGTTATCCTCAGCAAAAAGCGGCCTGGTGCAGCGGAGACTTGCCACCATCCACAACGCAAGCAGAAGTGTTCTCGCGGCAAAGCCGGCGTGTTTACGAAGCCTTACAACGTTACGCGCTGGCTGAACTGACGCGGCCCAACGGTCAACCGAAAGAGATAGCCCCAAAATTGCTGCAAATCAACCTGGAGCAGCTAGGCAGTCTGGATACGCTGCTGCCGCTGCTGCGTGAAGCTTGGGCCGTAGTGAATGACGGCGGGTCAGATGAATCCAAAGAACTCGCCACTGACCTGACGCTTGATACGCTATTAGCAGCCATTGAAAACAAGCTGCCCCTGAAAAATTAAACCGGACAGGAGAAGCCGATGACGACTGTATCACGCCTCAACTTAACCATTGATGTCCTGGACACGCCTAACCAACCGGCGCTCGCTTTGACCAGCCTGACTCCAGCCCAGCTTATTGAGGCCACGCTGCAAGAGTTTCAGGAAATAGAATACCTGGGCGACTCGCCGGAAAATTACCGGTTGCTCAAAGGGACCACCGGCGAAGCGCTCCTGCCGGAAGCGCCGTTGCACCAGCAGTTAAGCGATGGCGATCGGCTGCAATTGGTCGAAAGATCGCCGGCGCATCCGCCGGCTGGCGCAGCGGCCATCAAGCTGCCCGTTTACCTGCGCGAACTGAACTCCGGCCGGGTGTACAAGCTCAACTGGCTGCCGGTCATTATTGGCCGGCCGGACCATAACCAACCTGAAAACAACCTGGTGGCGGTGGATATGTCCGAATTTGAGACCGGGATGCGGGTGTCGCGCCGCCACGCCAAAATTACCGGCAGCGATGACCGCTTCTACATTGAAAATCTATCCGGCAATATCACCAAGGTAAAAGATAAAACCGGCCAGATCCGCACCATCGACGCCCAGCGACAGCCACTGCGCCATGGCGACATCATCCACCTGGAACGTAGCGATCTGGCCCTCAAATTCATTGTCCGCCCCAACCCGGCTGACGAGGAGAGTCAACCCCTATGATAGACACCACCCAAGCCGATTACAACCAACTGGAAACCATCGCCGGCAAATTTGGGCAGTTGGCCGATAGCAACACCGCCCTGCACAGCCGGCTGGCCCAAACCAGCCAACAACTTAAAGGAGGCGGTTGGGCAGGCGCCGGGGCAGTAGCCTTCCTCAATGAAATGGAGGGCGAAATCTTTCCCGCCTTGCAGCGTCTGACTCAGGCCCTGGAACAGGCCCAAACGACCACGCGGCAAAGCTCGGAGACCATCCGCGCGGCGGAGGAAGAGGCGGCGGGGTTGTTTGGAGGAGACTCGAGTTTGGGGAGAGAGGGGAGCCCAGCTACAAATGGGGCCTCACACGAAATTACGCCGCCACGGATTTATATCATCAACGGGATCAACAGCGCGGGGAATGTAGAAGGTCGAATTGGTGATAACGACTCGGTGGCTCTGGAAGATCTGTTGGAAAAGCATGGCTATGATCCGGATGAGGTTATATCGACCAGCGCTATCTTTCTTCAGCCGAAGCAAACCAACTTCAAGGGAACCGATTTAGGCGGTCTGTTTTCTCCGCTTGATTGGTTTACGGGCGGGCTGGCTTCTAACATAGATAGAGTAACGAATACCGGGGCGGCGGCCATCAATTATCTTACCGGTAGTTCCGTTTACAGTTCTGTTCACGGCATAGCTGAAGTTTACGAAGAATATATGGACGGGGAACGTGGCATCTATACTCAAAAAGTCTATTCCGAAATAGCCGCTGACCTACGCAATAACCCGCTTGCCCCCGGACAAACTGTCATGATTATGGGGCACAGTGGCGGCGGCCAAGTGGGTTCTAACGTGGTGGGCATGCTGGAGCGCAATTTAGATGTGGATGTCTCAGGCCTGGTGACGATGGGATCGCCTGTCTCCAATTACGATGAGGCGGGCCGCTATGCCGAAACCATCGCCGATGTCATGCATCACCAGGATAGAGTGGGGGCACTTGTGGGTACGCCGCTGATTCGCTCCGATGAAGCGCGATATTTCGCACCCGCTGCCTTGAAACAAATCTTCACCAATCCGGGTTCTGTATTCTCTCCTTATGTTAATCCCATCGCCGGCTTTTTTGCCGCTGAGTTACCGGCTCGCTATATAGGGGATACCCCAAATGTGGAAGCGGTTAACCTGGCCCGCTCGCCCGAAACCTCAAACGCACATAGTTCATACATGCACGATCCGGGTGTCAGCCGGGATATGCTCCACCGGCTCAACAGGATTTATCCGGAGTTAAACCTGTCCCTACCATCAGGGTTGTAAGAGAATGGCTCAAATCACAATAGGGTCTAAATTGATGTTACTTTTCATAACCATGTTTTTGTTTGCCTGCAATCCATTTTGCAGCATGGCTGGAGGCCTATCCGATATTTTGTTTAGTTCCAATTATCCGGCGGAAATGATGGTGGATGTGGCAAACGGAGCTATCCGCACGCTGCGCACAGACGACCTTGAAGGGTATATTGGAGCCCCATCCAACAAGAGCGTTGAGCTTAACGTGGTTGAGGTCACGCTAGCGGATGGGAGTGAAGAGCGACGAGCCTTTGTTGATTTCGGTAACGACGGACAGGCCTATGTGGGGCCGTTGCAAAGGTTGTCTCCTGACATTCCCTTCGAATTTGTGTTTCTTGAACTGGGGGATACCCGGTTTATTGCTATGTGGATATTAGAAACGGCGAGTGAGGATCCCATTGGTGTTGTGGTTGCCCGTCCAAAACAGTTAGCCAATGATGACGATTCCAGAGTGTTAAGTACCGGCGGCGTGGTCAACCGGGTGGGCCTCATCTTAATTCCGGCTAACCAATTGTCCCTATGGCAAGAGTTAACCACTATTCGAGTGAGCGACGAGGAAATACGAGGGTATACTTGGGATCAAACGTTCGATCCCCCCCTACCGATAGAGTCAAAATTTATCAAGGTCAATTTACCGTGACTCAAATCACAATAGCCTCTAAATTGATGATACTTTTCATAACCATGTTTTCGTTTGCCTGTAATCCATTTTGCAACTTGTTTAACCTCTTAACCAGCAGCATGGTCAGCGACCAATACCCTACCGAGGTAATGGTTGGCGTGGCAGATGGAGCTATCCGCACGCTGCGCACAGACGACCTTGAAGGGTATATTGGAGCCCCATCCAACAAGAGCGTTGAGCTTAACGTGGTTGAGGTCACGCTAGCGGATGGGAGTGAAGAGCGACGAGCCTTTGTTGATTTCAGTAACGACGGACAAGCCTATGTGGGGCCGTTGCAAATGTTGTCTCCTGACATTCCCCTTGAATTCATATTTCTTGAACTAGGGGATACCCGGTTTATTGCTATGTGGATATTAGAAGCGGCCTCCGAAAGTCCTACTTTTGTTACGATAGGACGTCCGGAACAATTAGCCAACGATGATAGTATGAGGGTCTTAAGCTCTGGAGGTGTGGTCAACCGGGTCGGCCTCATATTAATTCCGGCTAACCAATTGTCCCTATGGCAAGGGCTAACCACTATTCGGGTTAATGGCGAAGATGTCTTAAACAGATATGCATGGGAGGAAGACTTTGATCCCCCCCTATCGATAGAGTCAAAATTTATCAAGGTGAATTTACCATGAATATTCCTCAACGAAACACCCATCTTTCAGTTGTCCTGTCCCGCGATGAAGTCTTAGCCATCTTACGCTTGGTTAATCTCTCGGATATCCCCGGTTTAGGCGAGGAGCCGATCCCCGGTTTGTCTCCGGAACAGCAAGCTTTGAGCCTGATCGTGGCTGAACGGGGGTTACGGGCGCGTGGTTTAGCTGTTATTGATGCAGAAGGTCGCTTACGCCTTCATTCAGATGTTTTGCGCATGCTTGGCGTATGCGCGGCGCCAAGCTTGTCGCTCTATGTTACTTTGACCGCCCTCCCCGCCGGTGAAGTCAAGCAACTCATCGCCCACTTGAGAGAAGACACTTGGGTCCTCCAAACCCGTCCGGAACCGGTCCTGCATGCCTTTATGCAGTTAGATAATTGGCCTCAAGTTCTACAACAGTTGAGGGCTTTCTGTCAGTGGCCCTCGCCATCACCTAAAAATAATTTCCACCTGACCATTCCAACTGAAACGCTAAAGACTGTCCAAGAATTGGTCGCTGAGGCAAAACTAAACGAGGCTAATCATCAAATCATAGAAGCCGGTAACAGTTTAGATGATGCAGCCAAGCTGACAACTTTGCTGTCGCAACCCCATATCGTGACAGTTATTCAACAGGTTTCAATCAAATCCACAGATAGTGTGGCCATTCAATCCGTTACATTGCTGTACGGCAACGATAGCGATTTTTTAGTTGCCCGTCAGTTAGGAGGAGCAGAAGCAAAAGATGGTATGACTACCATTCAACCTATCGAGGCCGATGGCTTAGACCAGTTATTAACTAAGATGATCTTGCAGGACGTTAAGTTATGACCGCATCCGTCATACAAGCTGATTACAACCAGTTGCAAACCATCGCCGGCAAATTTGGGCAGTTGGCCGATAGCAACACCGCGCTGCATAGTCGGCTGGCCCAAACCAGCGGACAATTCAAAGCGGGCGGCTGGGCAGGCGCCGGGGCAATAGCCTTTCTCAATGAAATGGAGGGCGAAATCTTTCCCGCCTTGCAGCGTCTAACTCAGGCCCTGGAACAGGCTCAAACGACCACGCGGCAAAGCTCGGACACCATCCGCGCGGCGGAGGAAGAGGCGGCGGGGTTGTTTGGGACGGAGAATGATGAGGTTGATAAACCCAATACCATTGCTAAACCACTTACTATAATTCCATCCGGAGGATTACCTGCTCGTCCTAATCCACCACCGGCACCAGAAGAAGGAGATGGTTCTGGAACACACGGCAACAAGAAGCGAAACCTTGCGGAAAAGCTTTTTGATGAAAGTCAGAGACAACTATGGTATCGTGTAGCAGACGCTGCCGACGCCGTTGGTATGGATGATGCTGCTCGCAACATGCGTCACTACTTGAATAACTCGGGTAAGAATCTCAGTGTATCACCTGAAGATATTCTTAGCGATCTGCCAGACTTCAAAAAACGAGCTGACATTGCTTTTCAAGCTGACATTGTAGAGGTAGCTAATCAAAAAATTGCATCCGAATATAATGGCGAGCCAATGGGCTTTCAGCTTACGAGCGAATGGCGTAATTATGGACTCGGGCAGCCAAACGGCAGTGACCAGTTTTCTAATGAAGGCAACTGGTTTTATGCATTGGGTACGTTTGGTTATAGTTATGGAGCTGATGTTGTTGTGATCCCAGGCGCTAACGACCAACCAGAGGTTCAGATTGAATATCAAATGCACATATTTGATCGCTACAATTGGGATGCTGGCAAAGGTGTTGATATCGCTGGACTACCTACGCCAGATACGGCTTTAGGACATCTACATCAAGTAGGCATAGCTCACGAATATGAGATATGGGGTAGTTCAAAACCATCTACAATTACCTACACTCATCCTGAAGTAAATTTAAACAGCAATCCTGGATTGCCCGATAATGGTAGTGAAACTCGAGACAAACTTATCCATCGACAGGACAGAGTTTCAAGAACAGATCCACGTTTAGATTTTCCGGACCGCAACCCTCGTAACTTAGTGAGAGACATGAGTCGTTCTTAACATGGACCCAAGAATGATTGTAGTGTAAACAATGAAATTCAACACAATTTTGTTAACAATTTTTTTGTTTTCAGCAGCTTTAAATGGGTGCATCATGCAGACAAGAAATAAGCAAGAGTTCCTAAATCAAGCAGCAGTTGAAGATTTTATTGGCGCCAAAATACCTGGAAATGCCACCAACATGAAATTTAGCCAACAACAAGGTCTAGACACCATTTTTTATCTTCGCTTTAATTTATCACCGAGTGAATTAATGACATTTCTACAAGAACTTGGGTTTAAGCGTAGCTTACGCGACTTGTTTCCAATTGTTCCAACCGTGTCTAGCGGTGGGCGCCCTGACTGGTGGATACCCGACCAACTTTCAACATATGCGGCCGAGGAAGATATCATTCACGGCAAAGTCTATCAAGTTGTTGTTGATAAAACAGATCCTAATAGCTGGGTTGTCTATATGTTAGTATCAACCCAATAATCAATTCACTCTAATCCTACTGCTTCGAAAAATGAGGTACCAGCGTGACACAATCCGATAAACTTGCCGGCAAAACCCTAGGTAAATACCAGATCATCCGGATGTTAGGACAAGGCGGGATGGCATATGTCTATCTGGCCCACGATACCACGTTGGGCCGGGATGTGGCGCTCAAAGTGTTGGATAGCGCTCGCACCACCAGCCCTCGCTTTATAACCCGTTTTCAACGGGAAGCCAGAACCGCTGCCCGGCTCAACCAGCCGAACATCGTCACCATCTATGAAGTAGGTGAGATCGACGGCGTCAACTACATCGCAATGGAGTATTTACCGGGAGTAACTCTTAAAGACTTACTCATTCGAACTCAGGAGCAAGGACGGCTGCTCGAAATCAACCAAGTTATTGCCATCATCAACCAGATCGCCGAAGCCTTGACCTACGCCTACGAGACGGAAAAGATCGTCCACCGTGATGTGAAACCGGCCAACGTTATTGTCGATGAGACCGGCCATGTCACCCTGACAGACTTTGGGATAGCGCGAGCCATGGAGGAAGACAGCGACCTGACGGCCGAAGGGGGGTTTATTGGCACGCCGGTCTATATGTCGCCGGAACACGTCCAGGGCCACACGATTGACCACCGATCCGACGTGTACTCCCTGGGCATAGTCTTGTATCAGATGTTGGTGGGCAGTAACCCATTTGGGCACACCACCACGACCGGGGCAATTTTATTTAAACACGTCAACGAACAGCCCATTTCACCTCGAAAACTGAACCAAATGGTTAGTCCGGCGGTGGAAGAGGTGGTCTTAAAAGCGATAGCCAAAAAACCTGAGCAGCGATACCGGACGGCCCGAGAGATGGCGCAGGCGCTAACGGGTGCCAGCAAAAAACAAGGCACTGCTTCCCCGCGCTGGGCTGTCCCACTGGTGGTGGCAGGGTTAACCGTGTTGGTTGTTGGCGGCAGTTTGGCCTACTGGTTCTTGTCGACGAACACCGCCGAAGCTTTAGTCAGTTCACCGACTTCAGCAACGCCCCTGGTCACCGTCACTAGCGCACCAGAGGCAACACCAAAAACCGGCTCGGACGAGATCCAGGTAGTGTTGGCGACCGCGGACACGAGCGAACAAAAACCAATAACCATCGCCGAACTGAGTTTACATCTTGGGCCGGGCGAGATCTACGATGTCGTCGGTGTTTTGCCGGCCAACTTACCTTTAAGCGCCAAGGCCAGAAACCAAACAGCCGATTGGATAAAAATCGAAGCAGCAGACGGGACGATCGGTTGGGTGGTCACTGATGGCACCACAATTGACCAGCTTAAGGTCATAGATCTGCCCGTGGCTGTAATTCCTCCTACCCCCACAGCCGCCAACCCTGCGCCAGTGACCGCCGCTGCTACTAATACGCCGGCGCCAGCGCCAACGGACACACCGCTGCCCCCGCCTCCCGTAGTCCAGGCGGGCGCAACCCCTACGATATCATCCAATGAAACAGAAACATTATCCGCCAATATCACCGCCGCGGACATAGCCGATCAATCAGCCGTCATCATCGACTTTGAGTCGCCTCTCAACTGGCGAAGAGGCGATGAGCCGAATGGCTCATTTGAAAGAGCCACGGCCCAGGTGCATAGTAAATCATACTCGGGGCAATTGAATTACGACTTTCCTACCGGCAACAGTGATTATGTTGTCTTCCTGACCACGCTCAATATCTCCGGCACCCCTAACCAGGTCAAAGCTTGGGTTTATGGTGACGGTTCGGGACATTACCTAAATGTGTGGGTCCGGGATAATGGTGGTGAGACCAGGCAATTCAGTTTTGGTCAAATTAAGCACTCCGGCTGGCAGGAGTTAACGGCCGTTCTTGATCCCAAACAACCTTGGCCAGCAGGTCACATCGATGGTCCTGATAATGGCAAAATTGACTATCCCATCAGCCTGCGAGCATTGGTGTTTGATGACGCTCCAGACAGTTATCAGGGGGCCGGCAAAATTTATATTGATGATATAACCAGCGCTACGGGTTCGGTAACGGCTGCCCGGGCTACCGCCACAAAGGAGGCCAACCCAATCGTTGATCCCTCACCCACGCCTAAAACAAATTTAACCGGACGGATTGCTTTTGAGGTGTCTAATACCGCTGGAGCCCAGATCAACCCGGGGGTATATATAATGGACCTCAAAACTGGCGATACCAGCCAACTCTCGGGTTTTGCCAGCCGGCCACATTTAGCCCGCCAGGGAGGAAAAGTTGCCTGGCAAAATCTAGATATGCCGGGCATTGATTGGCTTGATATGAGCGGCAAATGGCAGCGGATTGGATTAACGGCCGTCGCCGGGGATCGCGACCCGAGCATATCCAACGATCAAAAACGCGTTGCTTACATTAGCGCGACCGGGGTGTATATCTGGGAAAATGCACTCGCCCGCCTAGTCGCATCGGCGGATGGCCATCCCTCGTGGGAGCCGTATGATAACTGGCTGGCATATACCTATCAAGGGTTTATCTACAAGGTCCTTGTCACCGATTCTAAACCGGTAAAGCTGACTCTAGGTGAACAACCGGATTGGGGGCCCGGTAAGCAGATAGCCTTTAGCCGGACCGGCGATATTTATGTCATGGATGAAAACGGTGATGCTCTACAGCAAATCACCAATGATCCAGAAAATGATTATGATCCAACATGGTCTATCGATGGAAAACAAATTGTGTTTGTCTCGGAACGAGACGGTAATGCCGAACTTTACGTGGTTAATAGCGACGGTACTGGATTAAAGCGTTTGACCAACACGCCTTATTGGGAGACATCGCCGAGTTGGGGGCGATAGAAGTTGACGGGGAGGGCAAGATCTGGGTTAGTGCCTTCTGATTTGGCTGGCGGGGTGACATCTATCAATTATGTTTCTTACCAAACGTATGACGAAGGGGCTTTCAAATCCTTGTTTAACCCGCTCTCGACTGAGGTCACAAACATCAGAGCAACGATAGAAGACGATGGTTAAATCCAGGCGAAAATTTGCTAAACCCGGCAATAAAATGGTTGACATCACTTTTTTTTCGTGATACGATAATTGTAATTGAGTAATCTTTAGAGTTTAATTGTTCCATGGCTTACCAAAACCGTAAGACCAAGACCCATCAGACTAACGGCGTTTCAGCGTCTGCTTCTGCACGCCAATTTTTCTTTAGTAGCTTTTTTGAAGGCCCGATGAGATGGTGTCGCGCTGTGGCTGTGGCCTAAAACAGCAAGCTTATAAAACCCAAGGCGCGACACTAGGTCGCGCCTTTTTTGTTTCTGTTAAAGTTCTTGTCGTATAGCGTGGGATGGACTATTATTTGAACAATTAGCCCAGTTGGGCAATTCAGGAGAAACGTATGCTTGATCAACTTGAGACGCTGGGTGTTACAGCCCGCACCGAACTCGACCACCTGACCGGCGGTGAGGCCCTAGACGCCTGGAACGGCAAATATATCGGCCGCAAAGGCGAAATTACGCAACTGCTGCGCCGCGTGAGCGAGCTGCCCAAAGAGGAGCGCCCCACCTTTGGTCAGCGGGCCAATCAATTAAAACAGGAACTGGAAGCCGCTTTTAACGAGAAGGCGAGCCTAGTCAAAGCGGCGGAGTTAGAAGAGTCAATGGCCGCAGGCGCGATCGATGTTACCCTGCCGGGGCGACCGGTGAACCGGGGCCGGCTGCATCCCAGTACCCAGACTCTGCGCCGCATCTATGCCATCTGGGCCGACATGGGCTTTCAAATTTACCGCAGCCGTGACGTTGAAACCGACGAGGTCAACTTCCAACTGCTCAACTTCCCGCCCCACCATCCCGCCCGCGAGATGCAGGACACCTTTTACACCACCAACCCCGACGTCTTGCTGCGTACGCACACGTCGCCCGGCCAGATCCGGGTGATGTGGGAGTATTATCCGGAACCGATTCGGGTCATTCTGCCGGGCATGTGTTATCGCCATGAGCAGATTACAGCCCGCTCTGAAATTCAGTTCCACCAGGTCGAAGGGCTGGCGGTAGGCAAAGGGATTCGCTTCAGCGATCTCAAAGGAACCTTGATCAACTTCACCAACCGGCTGTACGGCCAGGGCCGCCCGGTCCGCTTCCGGGCCAGCCACTTCCCCTTCACCGAGCCGTCGGCGGAGATGGACGTGCAATGCTTTTTGTGTGACGGCGCCGGCTGCCGGATCTGCAAGTACACCGGCTGGCTGGAAATTTTGGGCTGCGGCATGGTCCATCCCAATGTCTTGCGCAACGGCGGCTACAATCCCGAGATTTATAGCGGCTTCGCCTTCGGCATGGGGCCGGAGCGGATCACGATGCTGCGCCACGGTGTGGAAGATATCCGCTATTTCTGGGGCAATGATTTGCGCTTCCTAGAGCAGTTCTAGGGCTAAGAAAGGTAAGGAACACAACGATGTGTCAATTGAGTGAGCAACGAGATAAATTAACCAAACTATATATTGAAATTACGGCGGCCTGCAATTTAGATTGCCAGATGTGCCTGCGCCGGACCTGGCACGAACCGATTGGCACGATGCCGCTGGTCACCTTCAGCGACTTGATGGAGCAGGTTAAGGCTTTGCCCAGCCTGCCCACCCTTCACCTGGGCGGCTACGGCGAACCGATGGCCCACCCCCAGTTCTTGGAAATTGTGCGGTTGGCTAAGGCTACGGGCGCCCGCGTCGAAATGACTAGTAACGGCACCTTGCTCAATCCGGAAAAGGCCCAGGCCCTGATCGATTTGGACCTGAACCGGCTGATGGTCTCGATCGATGGGGTTACGCCGGAGGTGTACGATGACATTCGAGTCCGCAGCAGCTTCAACAAAGTCATCGAAAATCTGCGCCATCTCCGCCGCTTGAAACTGCGTGGCAAAGGCCGGCACAGCAACCCGCGAGTCGGGATTGCCTTTGTGGCCATGAAACGCAACGTAGCCGATATTCCCAAACTACCCCAGTTGGCGACCTACGTCGGCGCTCACGAGATTATGATCTCGAATGTCGTGCCGCACCATCCGGAGATGGAAGCGGAAATTCTGTACGGAGAGGCACTCACCTCGGCGGCTTATCGCGCTTCGAGATGGGTGCCCAATATGAGTTTGCCCAAGCTCGATATGAACGCTCACACCCTCGGCGCCCTGGGCCAGGTGTTTGACTCCACGGTCAGCTTGAGCGTGTTTAACACCAGCTTGAGCGCCATGAACGATTATTGCCGTTTTGCCCAGGAAGGCTATGCCGTGATTCGCTGGGACGGGCAAGTCAGTCCCTGCCTGCCTCTGCTGCACGATCACACCATGTATCTGTTTGGCCGGGAGAAACGCGTGACCCATTACGGACTGGGCAACATCACCGAACAGCCATTGGGCCAGGTCTGGCAATCGCCGGAATTTAGCCAGCACCGGACCAGATTACGCGAGTTTCCTTTTTCGCCTTGCACCACCTGCGGCGGCTGCGAGCGCTTTCCGGCCAATTATGTCGATTGCAGCCACAACACTTTTCCGGTTTGTGGCGGCTGCCTGTGGGCGCAAGGCTTTGTGCAATGTCCATAAAAAATTCAATCACCGAGAGCAATCATGAAAGTACCGATCAGTTGGCTAAAAGACTTCGTAGATATCCCCCTGTCGATTGAAGAGCTGGCCGAACGCCTGACCCTGGCCGGCCTGGAAGTCGGTGGGATCCAATACATCGGCCTGCCCGGCGCCGATCTCGAATGGGATCGGGATCTGCTGGTGTTAGGCCACCTGCTCAAGGTCGAGCAGCACCCCGACGCCGACCGGCTGGTCCTGGCCACGGTCGATATTGGCCGGGGTGAACCGGAGACGGTCGTCACCGGCGCCCCGAATTTGTTCCAATACCGGGGCCAGGGCGACATCAGCGCGCTGGAGCTAAAGTCTCCGTTTGTCATGGAAGGGGCCACCGTCTACGATGGTCACAGTGACGAGCCGGGCAAAAAGATGAAGCTGAAGGGCCGGGCGATCCGGGGGATTATGAATCGCCATATGCTCTGCTCCGAGAAAGAGCTCGGCTTAAGTGACGATCACGGTGGCATCATCTTGACCGACAGCGAGCCCTCTCCCCCCGGTACGCCCCTGGTCGACGTGTGGGGCGACGCGGTGCTCGACATCGATCTGACGCCGAACCTGATCCGCTGCGCCAACATCTTGGGCATAGCTCGCGAGATCGCTGCCTTGACCGGCCAGAAGCTGCGCTACCCCGACACCACCCTACCCGCTCCGCAGGGGACTCCCCTCAGCGATCAACTCGTGATTGAGACGACCGAGCCGGACTTGAATCCGCGCTTCGTGGCCATTTTGATCAACGGCATCGAGGTCAAGCCCTCGCCTTACTGGCTGCAGCGGCGCCTCCGCCTGGCCGGCCAGCGCCCGATCAACAACATCGTGGATGTGAGCAACTACGTGATGTTGGAGATGGGCCAGCCCAACCATGCCTTCGATTGGGACGTGCTGCGCCGCCGGGCTCAAGAATACGCCTCTCCCCTATTGGGGGAAACCGAGGGGGAGCCAACACCCGATCGCAAGGTCAAAATCATCCCCCGCCTGGCCACGCCGGGCGAGACGGCTTTAACCCTGGACGGCAAAACGCACCGGCTGCCTGACTTTTCGATCCTGGTAACCGATCCGAAGAGCAATCTCAGCATCGGTGGCATTATGGGCGGGGGCGAGAGCGAAGTGAGCGAAACGAGCCGGAATATCCTGCTGGAAGCCGCGGCCTGGAACTTCATTAATATCCGCCGGACCAGCCAGGCCCTCGGCATCTACTCCGAGGCGGCCTACCGCTTCAGCCGGGGCATCCACCCGGCCCAAGCCCTCTTCGGGGCCCGGCGTGGGGCTAAACTGATGGTCGAGCTGGCAGGCGGGACACTGGCGCCCGGGGTGCTGGATTACTATCCCAAGCCGGCCGACGAGGTCATCATCGACCTGCCTCAGGCTGAAGTCACCCGCCTGCTCGGGATCGAGCTCAGCGTCAGCGAGATCAAGTCGATTCTGGAGTTACTGGAGTTTGGAGTCGAGGTCATCAGCCAACCCACCCCCGGCGTCCGCGTCACCGTACCCGATCATCGTCTCGACATTGCCGCCGAAGCCGTCACCGGTCAGGCCGATCTAATCGAGGAGATTGCCCGGATTTACGGCTATGACCGCGTCCCGGTCACCGAGATCGCCGATGAGCTGCCGCCGCAGCGCAACAACACCGGCCTGATCCGCGAAGAACGGACGCGCGATCTCCTGGCTCAGTGCGGTTTGCAGGAGGTGATCACTTATCGCTTGACCACCCGCGAGGCCGAAGCGCGGGTGTTGGGCCGGGACTATGTCGAGCAGGCCGCTTATGTCACCCTGGCCAATCCCTCGACGCCGGAACGCGCGGTGATGCGCCACAGCGTCCTGAACAGTGTCCTGGAAGTGGCGGCAGAGAATACCAAGAACAGCGAGCGAGTCCAGATCTTTGAGGTGGGCCAGCTTTATCTTCCCGATCCGGCCGGTCAAGGCGAAGCTGCCTGGCTGCCCCGTGAACCGCGCCGGCTGGCCATCGTTATGACCGGGCCACGCGAGGCTGCCGGCTGGCTGCCGGCCGATACGACGCCGGTTGATTTCTTCGATCTCAAAGGCGTGGTCGACGCCTGGCTCGATGGGCTGCACGTGGGCGCGGCCAGCTACACCCCGGCCAAACACCTGGCCTTCTATCCCGGCCGCACCGCCGAAGTCAAGATCAAGGGCACCTCGATCGGGCTGCTGGGCCAACTGCATCCGCGCCTGGTTGAGGCTTACGACTTACAAGTTGAAAACGACCAACCGGTCTTGATTGCTGATTTCGATCTGGAGGCGCTGCTGGCCCACGTCCCCGATGGTCACGTCGTCCGCAGCGTGCCGCGCTACCCGCCGGTGCAGCAAGATATCGCTCTGGTTGTTGATGAAACCGTGCCGGCCGATCGAGTCGAGGCCCTGATTCTGCAAACCGGCCAACCGCTGGTCACCAGCGCTGTCCTATTCGACGTCTTCCGCGGCGAGCAAATCGGCGCGGGCAAGAAGAGCCTGGCCTACAGCCTGACCTTCCAATCGGAAGAGAGCACCTTGACCGATAAGGTCGTAGCCAAACAGCAGACTAAAATTGTCAAGCGGTTGGAGAGTGAGCTCGGGGCGAAGCTACGGAGCTAACGCTCGGGGCATTTCTAGCCTCAAATTGTCTCTTCTCAATAAATCGCGGTAGCGTTGGTTGAGCCTGTCGAAACCAACGGCCTTGGTTGAGCCTGTCGAAACCAACGGCCTTCGACAAGCTCAGGCCGCGTTCACCCCGGTGCTACCGGGCCAGAATAGCGACCAGGTTTTGAATGTAAAATAGATCACCGACCTTAAACGCAGGCACATCAAGATATTTGAGCAGTTGCGCTCTGGACTCCTGTAAGATATAAGCTTTGGCTTGAAACATGGAGTTGTGCGTGTAAAGGTGATCGCTGGCAAACTCACTAAACGAAGCTTCATAACGGACGGCTACCCAGTAGGGAGCCGTCCAGTTGTATTCGTCCACAGCTTCCGTGACCTGATCAAGCGCGTGTTGGCGCAGATATTGAGCTAACTCCGGCGTCAAATACATGAAGTTCCTGGCAACGCTAAAACTCTTATTAATGATTTGGCCGTTGTCAAAGGCTTCGGGGCCGGACCAGGGGTTGTCCTTATTAAAGTCTTTTGCTCTTAACGCCAGCAAAGCGTTCAGTTGGGTTTCAACCGTGGCTCTAAGCTCGGCATCTTGTTGGGCCTGACCGGCCAACTCCTGCAGCTTGAGAAAACCAAGATAGCCGGCGATGAAGCCATTATGCACCCAGGTATACTCTTCCAGAGTAGCGGGCCCGGGCGGAGTGGTTTCTAATCTGGCCTTGGCCTGATTGTAGATGGCCGTTAGCTGGACCGGATCATCCGCATAAAAAGTTTGGCCAAACTGCCACATCGCATAAATGTTGTGCTGCGGGTACTCCCACGGCCAGTCAACCCCCGGCCATAAGCTCGCGCTATATTGTTTGATGTCCTCGGCTACTTCAGGCGGTAACGGCATCCATTCTCGCGGCTGCAATTGCCCAAAACCCTGGCTGTCGTTCAGATTATAGGCTCCGGAACCGTTACGCCAGTACCCGGTGCGCGCGAATAAATTATCCTCAAAGTACATGCGGTAATGTTGTTTGAGATACTTTTCCAAATCGGGTTTGAGAGTGGGGGAAACATAGGGGTAGGCTTGCAGCAAAATGAAAAGAGTATCGCCCGGATTCTCAAAATAGTTGGCAAACTGAGGCATCCCTCTGGTGCTGTTGTAATAGCCGGGTCGCAGATGCCCGGTTTCCAGGATGGCAGCAATTTGCCGATCTAAACTGACCTGAACCTCCTCAAGACTCAACGTTGGCGGTTGGTCTTGGTCCGGTGTGTTGATTTTTAGTAAGGGTTTGGCAAATTGCGGATACTCTTCTCTAATATGCTGCTCGTACTCTGACGGCGTTTCATTTTGAGTGACCTGGCGAATACGCACCGGGTCAGGGCCCAGAGCAATGACCGCGTTACTTCGATGCACAAACAGCCGGCCCTGGTAAGGGATGATCGGATTTTGGAGACCGTGGTTGTGGTAAATACCGTTCAGCGTCCCATAGTTGCCATACAGTCTGGGATAGTAGTCGTACATGCTGGTGCCTGACCACATTTCGTCATATCCCGGCGCCAGCGACGCCATCCAAGGTTCGATTTCTGACCACTCATATTTAAGCGATTCAAGAGTCCAGCCGGCATACCCCCAAAATTGGACCGCTTCGCCGGTTTCCAGGTTACGAGCGAGGCCGATCCGATCACAGCACAAATTCTGATAGAGGATCGTCCCGCCGGCCGAATCGGCAAACGGTTCATCAACGGCAAACCGTTCACCCACCGCGCGGAGATAAGGGGTGCCAAACTGCCAGGCCGTCAGTCTGGCCCCGCTGATCCCCCAGCCATCGTTGAAAACATAGTCATAGAAATTTTGGGCGTAGAGCACATCACTCCTCACGCCGTCGGCCTTTTTGGTTGGGATAACGAGCGGCGGATAACGATTACCTGATTTGGTTCCGGCAAACAAAAAAGGAGCATACTCAGGCTGACCATCTTCATCAGAGTCAAAGGTATACTCGACTCCGTTGGAGACATCAAGCACGATCACCCCGCGCCGCCACGGTTTATTTGTCGGCCGATTGAGCTTGACCTGACCGTCGTCTTCTAAATATTCGGTCACCTTGGCCGCATCAATGACGCTTTCACCTTTTGGCCACAGCCAGGTTAGCCCGGTTGTATCTACTGAGCTGCCCGCTTTAAATTCCGGCCCCAATAGCACCCCGGTGGCTTCATTTTGATGGAAGACATCATCTCGCTGGATAGTCTTAACCAGATCCTGACTGTATTGAAAATCGTGCATTTGAGCGTAATAAGGATCGGTGGGGTCGACCACATCAACCACGCTCCGCGTCCCCGGACCCGCTTCCTCGGCATAGGCCAAGGCAGCGGAAAAGACCACATAATTCTCATACACCACCGGCCACCAGCCTTGATAGCCATCACCCGGCAGCTTTTCCGAGCGCCACCGCAGCGCCCCGTTCTCAACATTTAAGGCATAGGCATAGTTGTCGTTGGCGGCAAAAAACACCTGACCGTCTTTATAAGCAGCCGAGTACAGAATAGGCCCCAAGGGGGCCTGGCCGGTGGCCGGATACTGCCACGCTAAGCGCCCGTTGTCCTGGTCAAGGGCGTAAAAATATCCGTCCCGGCTGCCCAATAACACCTTACCCTCGACCACGAGCGGGTTGGTGCTAAACCCTCCCTTAGCCCCGGCAAAGGTCCACAGCAGCGTCCCGGTATCGGCGTTTAGAGCATAAACTCTCTTGTCAAAACCGCCGGCGTACACGACGTTCCCAACCACCGTCGGCGAATGGCCGAGTGGTAATTCGGTATCGAAGCGCCAGGCTACTTCGCCCGTCGCCGCGTGGAGCACGTACAGCCCCCGAGCCGTGGCCACATAGACTTTATCGCGAGCCGTGATCAACTGCACATGTTGCCCGATGTAGGCTTCGATGGGCCGGAACCACTCGAGGCCAAACGCCTCGGCTGCCGTGGGATCGACTCCCTCCGCCACCCAGGACGTCCGCTGCGGGTTGGCGCCGGCCATTGACCAGCTCATTTCCTGAGGGTCTGAGGGGTCAGATTGAAATAATGCCGGCTGAGCGTAAGAAGGAAGCGTGTTGCCGTGGCTCGGTGATGAAGCTAAGGTAACGGGGAGTGGCCCGGAACCGGCAAAGAGGAAGACACTGAACAGCAACGTGAGCAGGACTGGGCGTGAAGGCATACCTTTGGTTTCCTTGTGTGTTGAAACGCTATTCGGCGGCGGACTTGTTTTTGTTGAACCACCGCGTCAAGATCGTCAGCAGGCTGTTGAAAAAACTGCGCTGGCTCTCCACTTCGGGCGAGATCTCCTCTTCACCCCGGACTACCAGCAGCGGGTCGCGCTCGCGGGCGGCCGCAATCAGACTCGCCGGTGCCCCAACCGGTCGAGGCACTTGGTGAAAGGTGACCCGAGTTATCCGGCCAAGTAAGTTTAGATGGAAGCGCCGGCCCAAAAACTCGAGCGTATAGGTCCCCGGCTCCCAGGCTTCGAGCTCGAAACCGCCAACGCCGTGTTCCGGTTTGCTGCCGCTGACCACCTGGTCGCGCCGGTTGTCGGGCCGGATGACGGTAATCACCACCTCGGCCAACCCGAGATCACCGATGAGAAGGCCCAGACCGGCGCCGAGTTGGAGGGTGTAGGTCCAG
>CALMIS010000080.1 GCA_937864185.1 uncultured Chloroflexota bacterium | reverse complement strand
GGCACCCCCCCTTGAAACCCCCCCCCCACACCAGGGGGGGTCCCGCCACCCGCCATTATCTGGAGCGGGTGGTGGCTTGTTCAGGCTGCCCTGTCGGTTGCGAACACATCATGCTCGTGCGCGAGGGGCCTTACAACGGGGCGCGCTCGCGTATAGACTACGAACCGCTTTACGCGATGAGTTCGCTGTGGGGCATTGACGATCTGGACGCCACGATCCGGGCCGTGGAGATTGCCGGCGAAACGGGGATGGACGCGGTCAGCGCCGGGACGACGGTGGCCTGGGCGATGGAGTGCTTTGAGCGGGGCCTGCTGAGCAAAGCTGACTTTGACGGCCTGGAACCTCACTTCGGCAATGGTAAGGCCGGCGTTCAACTGCTGGAAAAGATCGCCCGGCGCGAGGGTGTCGGTAACCTGCTGGCCGAGGGTACCAAACGCGCTGCCGAGCAGGTGGGCCAAAATTCCATCGACTTCGCGATGCAGGTTAAAGGCATGGAGATGGCCGGCTATGACCCGCGCAGCCTTAAGACGATGGGCGTGGGTTACGCCATCGGCACCCGGGGCGCCTGTCACAACCGCACGCCGGGTTACAGCCCCGACACCAGCGACGAAGTTGATCGCTTTGTGGGTGGCTCCGAACGGGGAAAAATCCTGGTCGATCTGGAGGACAAGGCGGCCATCTTCGACTCGCTGGTCCTGTGCAAATTCATCCGGGGCGTCTTTGAGGATTTTTATGACGAAGGCAGTCGCCTTATGGCCGCGGTCACGGGCCTGGACATCACCCCGGAGTTCCTGGCCAAGGCCGGTGAGCGCGTCTGCAACCTGAAGAAGGCGTTCAACATCCGCGAGGGCTGGACCAAAGGCGACGACTGGCTGCCCAAACGCGTCCTGAAAGACGCAATGCCGTCCGGTCCCGGCAAGGGCGTCCATATGACCGAGGCCGAGTTGCGGGTGATGATCGACAGCTACTATGCCGCCCGCGGCTGGACCGAGGATGGCCTGATCCCGGCGGAAAAACTGGCCGCCCTGGCTATGGAAGACATCGCCGCCGACATCGGCGTAAAGATAGCTTGATTTGGTTTTGCAACTGGAGGTGCAATCATGCAAAGACCCTTTATCGTCTGCCAGCCGGAAAAGTGTACCGGTTGCCAACTTTGTGAATTTGCCTGTTCGGCCCGATACGGCGGCTACAACCCGTTGAAGTCCGAGATCCGGTTGGTTCGACGCCAGCCGGCCGCCATAATGACCATTGCCTGCCGCATGTGCGACGAACCGACCTGTATGTATGCCTGCCCCCGCGAGTGCATCAGCGTGAGTGATACCACCGGCATTATGCTGGTCAACAAGGACGTTTGCAACGGCTGCGGCTGGTGCGTCGAGGCCTGCGAGTTCGGCGCGGTCAGCATCAACCACGATGAACGCATCGTCTCGATGTGCAACCTCTGTGAAGATCGCGGCGGTGATCCGCGCTGTATCCAGATTTGTGCTTACGGAGCGCTGTCCCTGTCGACGCCGGCCGACGTGGCAGCGCGTCGCCGCCAGGAGGTTGTCCTGGGTGGGCTCTTGCCCGAAGCCAGGGGCGCCACCCAGAGGAGCCGGCGATGAAGCGCCTGCTTCTGGGCAATGAAGCCGTCGCGCTGGGCGCGTATATGTCTAACGTGAGCGTGGTCACCGGCTATCCGGGCACGCCCAGCACCGAGATTCTGGAACGATTTGCCCGCTATCCCGATGTCCACGCCCAGTGGTCGCCCAACGAAAAGGTGGCCCTGGAGGTGGGCGTGGGCGCATCGCTGGCCGGCGCGCGGGTGATGGTCACCATGAAGCACGTGGGGCTTAATGTGGCCGCCGACCCGTTCTTCGCGGTGGCCTACATGGGCGTCAATGGCGGGTTGGTGGTGATCTCGGCCGATGATCCCGGGATGCATTCCTCCCAGGGTGAACAGGATAATCGCAACTACGCCAAGTTTGCCAAAGTGCCCATGTTGGAGCCTTCCAACAGCCAGGAGTGCGTTGATATGATGCGCGCCGGCCTGGAGATGAGCGAGCGCTTCGACACGCCGGTTCTTTTTCGGATGACGACCCGCGTCTCCCACGCCCAGTCGCTGGTGGAGGTGGATGCCGAGCAGATCAAGCGTTCGCCCAAAGCCCCCCCACGACCTTTTGGGCGCAATGTGCAGAAATATGTGATGCTGCCCGCCAATGCCCGCCTGCAGCGTGTGGCCTTGCAGGATCGGCTGGAGCGGCTGCGCGAATATGCCGAGACCACCCCCTTCAATTATATTCGTTGGGGTGACCGCAGCCTGGGCATCGTCACCCACAGCATGGCCTACCAGTATGTGCGCGAGGTCTTCCCCAACGCCTCGGTCTTGAAGCTGGGGATGTCCTATCCCTTGCCGCGCAAGCTGATTGTCGATTTTGCCAGCCAGGTGGAGACTCTGCTCATTGCCGAAGAGTTGGACCCTTATCTCGAGGAGCAGATTCGCGCCCTGCCCAACCTGCCGCCAGTGCGGGTGCTGGGCAAGGAGGTCTTTCCTGAAATCGGCGAGTTTAGTCCCCAGTTGGTGGCCAAATGCGCCATTGAGCATGGCCTACTGAAGCCGGAGGAGGTAACTTTCCCACTAGCAGACGGGAAGGTCGCGGCTGAAACCGATGAGCCGGACATCCTCAACCTGCCCCTTCCACCCCGCCCCCCGCTGCTCTGTGCCGGGTGTGGCCATCGAGGCACGTTTTACACCCTGCGCCAACTCATGTATCCTGACGAGCAGGACATCGGTCTGGAGGGCAACGACCAGCGCGCGGCCAGCCCGTATGCCCGGGGCAACGTGGCCCAACGCCGCCAATACGGTATCGTGGTCAATGGCGACATCGGCTGTTACACCTTGGGCGCGCTGCAACCGCTCTTTGCCATGGACACCTGTGGCTGTATGGGGGCCAGCATCCCTTATGCGCTGGGCATGGAGAAGGCCGGCGTCAAAAACAAAGTGGTGGCCATCATCGGTGATTCTACTTTTTTCCACTCCGGCATCACCGGTCTGGTCGATGTGATCACCTCTGGGGCGGCCACCACCATCATCATTCTGGATAACCTCACCACGGCGATGACCGGCGGTAATGTCAATCCCGGCACGGGTGTTGCCCTTGATGGCTCGCCGGCGCGCCGGGTCGAATTGGAGACGCTGTGCAAAGGGCTGGGCATCGAGGATGTGCAGGTGATCAACGCCTATGACACCGAAACCATCGAGCGTGAACTGAACCGCTCTTTGCAGTCAGCCGAGCCCTCGGTCCTGATTGTGCGCGAGCCCTGCGTGCTACAGGCTCGGGCCACCTATCCGATGGTCTCGTGGGTGGAACGGGACAAGTGCGTCTCCTGTTGGGCTTGCCTGGCCACGGCCTGCCCCGCGCTCATCCGGGATAATGGCAAGGTCGGCGTTATCCCCGAGATGTGTACCGACTGCGAGGTCTGTAACCAGGTCTGCCCCTACGACGCCATCTTACGCCTTGAGCGTGAAGGGGTGCCTGCATGAAACCGCTGAACTTTATCCTGGTCGGCGTGGGCGGACAGGGTATCCTCCTCTCCAGCGACATTCTTTGTTTGGTGGGACTGGCCCACGGCTATGATGTCAAGAAGACCGACGTGCATGGCATGGCCCAACGGGGCGGCAGCGTCATCAGCCACGTGCGTATGGCCGAGGAGGTCTTCTCGCCTGTCGTGCCGGACGGAGCCGCCGATTTTCTGCTGGCTTTTGAGAAATTGGAGGCCTGCCGGTGGGTTCACTTCCTGCACAAGCGGGGCGTGGCTGTGGTCAACCAACAGGCGATTCCCACCCTGGCCCTGGCCGCCACGACCGCGCCCTATCCCAGCGATGACCAGGTGATCGCGCTGCTCAATGCCCGCGCGGCCCAGGTGAGCATAATTTCGTCGGGAGAGATGGCCTCGGCTCTGGGCAACCTCCGGGTGGCCAATGTGATCCTGTTGGGAGCGCTCTCTCGTTATATGGAGATTCCAGTCCAGACCTGGCGGGACGCCATCGCCGAGCGCGTCCCACCCAAGGTGCGCGCGTTGAATTTGCAGGCGTACGAGGCCGGCAGGGAAGCAGTGGGCGGTGGGATGCTGTCGTAAGAGAGGGGAGGGGCTTCGGTAGTCAGGCCTGACGAATTCTCAAGATTAGCTAGCCTACTTTCCCATCCCCTTGAAAAGAAGCCATCAAATTCATCCCCTTACTCGGAAAACGGACCGGTCGGCCAACCGGCGTTCAAATCTGGGCTCGTTGGTTTGAAGGCTGAAGGAGGCCATCGGCTGGAGGCTCAAGGCCGGCTGGATGGAGCCGGTGTGGTCAAGTTTGAACCGGCTGACCAGAGTCCGCAACTGTTGGGCCATCTCGCGCAGCGCCTGAGCCGAGGCGGAGACTTCTTGCACTTGAGCGCTCATCTCATCGGTCGAGGCACTGACCTCCTCCACGGCCGCGGTGTTTTCTTCGCTAACACTGGCGATATGATCGATGGCTTGGCTGACTTCGCCAGCACTGGCGGCCATCTCCTCGGTGGAGGCGGTATTCTGTTCGACTACCGCGCTGACCTGTCCGACCGAAGTTACCACTTGTTGAGTGCTGGTTTGCATTTGGCCGGTCAGCGCCTGGTTGCGGATAGTGACCTCATTGACCGCCTCGATGGCTTGGCGAAGTTGACCGGCGGCCTGCTCGATGGCGGTCACGGCCCTGAGGGTCGTCTCGACCTGGCCGGCCACCTGGCCGATGCCGCCGGCGATGGCCTCAAAGGCGCTGCCGGCCGCCTGGGTGCGGTTGACACTCTGGCGGACATCGCTGCTGGCCTGGCTCATCGCTGAAACGGCCTGCTCAGCGCCGCTCTGGACGGCCCGGATCATGTCGCGGATCTCTTTGGTCGCCTGGGAAGAACGCTCGGCTAGTTTACGAACTTCATCGGCTACCACCGAAAAGCCCTTGCCCTGCTCACCGGCGCGGGCGGCCTCGATAGCGGCGTTGAGGGCCAGCAGGTTGGTCTGGCCGGCGATGTCGTCGATGGTTTCGATGATAGCCCCGATCTGGCCGGAGCGCTGGCCCAGGTCCTGGATAACGCGGGCCAGTTGGTCGGTGGCCTGGCCGAGTTGAGCCATGCCCCTAACGGCCTCCTGGGCGGTCTGCTGGCCGGCCTGGGCGGTTTTGAGATTGGCCTGGATGACTGTGACAGCGGCCTGGGTCTGGCGGGCGATTTGAGCGACGGTGCTGTCGAGGCTGGTGGTGGCGGTTTGGGCCCCGGCGACGAGTTGAGCTTGCTCGGCGGCGCCGTGGGCGATCGTCTGGACCGCGCGCGCCAAATCGTCTATCGCGTGGCTGGTCTGAGTCACGGCCTGAGCTTGTTCTTGAGCCCCGCTGGCCACTCCTTCGACCACTTGGGAAACCTGGCGGATGGAGGTGGCGGTCTGGCTGACGGCCCTGGTTTGCTGCTGGATGCCCTGAGCCACCTGTTGTATGGTGGCGGCAATCTGGTGGGTAGCCTGCCCGGCCTGCTCAGAGGTCGAGGCGAGTTGGGTAGAGGCGCTGCCTACGGTCGTGGCCGTGTCCGCGACCTGTCCGAGCAGGTGGCGTAGGTCGGTCACCATCCGGCTGAAAGCAAGGCCCAAAATATCCTTTTCGGATTGAGGGATAACTGTCACGGTTAGATCGCCCTGCGCTACTTGATCGGCGGCCCGGGCGATCTGCTGCAAATAATCGAGCATCTGCTGCAAAGCAGCGCCCATCTCGGCCAACTCATCTCGCCCCTTGACGGTCACCCGGTGTTCAAAATCACCTGTGGCAATGCGGTTAACCGAGTGAAGCATAGTCTTAAGCGCAGAGACTATTCCCCGGGCGATGAGCGCGGAAACGCCGGTGGCGATGACGGCGGTAATAACCACAAACCAAAAGCTCATCCGTTGGACCTGGATATTTTGGTCGACCGCGGTTTGCAGCGACCGTTCCGACGCCTGATTTAGCTCCAGAACCAAAGTATCGAGCTGTTTGGTCATGGCGGTTGCAAAACCGTCAAACCGCCCCATCGCTTCATTGCCCAGAGCCGGCCCGCCGGCGATATACTGCCGGGCCATCTCTTGTCCTTCGGTATAGAACGCTTCAAACGAGTCGTTCAGTTCGTTTAAAGTCTGCTTTTTGTCGGGCCGGAGTTGGGCCAGGGTCTGCAGATCTTGCTGGAACTTCTGAGCGTAAGCTTCAGCCTGAGCAAAGCCATCATCATAACCGGGTGCCGCTCGGGTGGCGCTGATATCGGTTAGCCACTGCCACACCTGAATAACATCAATCTTTATATCGGTGGACAGAGAGGCCGCCGTTACTTCGTTTCTGGCCGACTGACTGGCGGTTACACTAGTGGTTAACATTTGGTTGTTAATGAAAACCAAAAAAGCGAGCGTTAGGACAATCACGCCCGTCGCCGTAAACAGTTTGTTCCTGATATTCCAGACCATCGGATTTTCCCTTTCTCCTTGGGATACGTAATAAGGTTTACTGGTGGCTGAGGCCTGCCACCTCATCGTTAAGGCGATTCTCTTATAGTTTCGACCAGGCCAAGTCTGGTCACCATAAAGGGTGGGTAAATGGATCGCGTGTCCCGACTATACCAGACTTCTCGAGCGGCGGTGGACCCAGGATGGAGCCAATTTTATCCCAATTTGGGGCCATCCGGTTTTGGTGAGTTGATCATCAACGCTAGAATAGATAATTTGTAGTATACTGAGATCTGAACTGAGCGGATGGGCAGGAACCCCGCTTTGGTCAAAGGTGGCTAATATAAATGGAAGAAGCAACCCTTACTGAGGGAATCGAATTTCTGGCCGAACAAGGCTTAAACCTGTTCGCCATTCTACCCTGCCAGACTTTGCCTGACGACATCAGCCAGGCGATGCTGGCTGATGGTATTCCGCTTTCTGACTACGCCAGCCTGGTGTTGATCGGGCACGGTGGCCGCCGCTTTTGGCAGGCTCTGACCGTGTTTGGCATGAAGACCGCCGACCCGGTGGACCATTTTAGCCAGGCCATGACCCGGCGCTTCATCGACCAGTTTCTGGGCGGACCGCCGGTTCTGATGCTGTATCCTGCCGGCTACACTATCCCGCTGCAACGGTTGGGGACACTGGCCGGCTGGCACCAGCCCTCGCCGTTGGGCTTGGGTATGAACCCGACCTACGGCCTGTGGTTTGCCTACCGGGCCGCTTTCTTAACAACCCTGCCTTTGCCTTCGATTCAAGATCCGCCGGCCGCCTCTATCTGCGAGGCGTGTCAGGATAAACCCTGTATCGGTGCCTGCCCGGCGCAGGCGGTGCAGGCTATCGATCGGTTTCAGGTATGGGACTGCATTGATTTTCGGCTGCACGAGCCGTCGATCTGCCGGGATCGATGTCTAGCCCGGCTGGCTTGCCCGGTGGCGGCCGAGCACCGCTATGAGCCGGCGCAGGTGCGCTACCACTACACCTACTCCCTGACCACCCTGCGCCAGTATTATCGACCGCCCAGACTAAGGCCTTGAGGCGAAGAACAAAGCCTGGTTCAAAAAGGTTGCCCCTGGCCGGCTAACCCGCCAAGCGCGGCCTCAAAAATGGGGCTTTCGTAATTTCGTAACGCTTCTCGTAACGAATCACAGACGATCTCCGGCTAAACTGGTGTTAGAAAACTAATTTAATTTCAGTTTAGAGGAGATCCAAAATGACAGTCACCCAAGAAACAGTTCAATCCAACGTAGCGCCGGTCTTTGTTGTAGCCGGAGCCTGGCAAGACTTTCAGGCCGGTTTACATGGTCAACTCATTCGTCCCGGCGATGCTGATTACGACCAAACTCGCCGCCTCTGGAATGGACGGATCGATAAGTATCCGGCCGCTATTGTCCGCTGCCGCAACACCCAAGATGTGGTGCGGGCCGTTAACTTTGCCCGCCATCACAACCTGCCGGTGGCGGTCCGGGCCGGCGGTCACAACAGCAACGGGTTTGCCATGTGTGACGATGGTCTGGTGATCGACTTATCGGCCATGAACAGAATTGAAATTGAGCCCGAGGCCCGCCTCGCCCGCGCCCAGCCCGGGGTTTTGATTGGTCAATTTATCCAGGCCACCCAAGAGTATGGGCTCGTGGCTCCTACCGGGGTTTGCGCCGGCACCGGCCTGGGCGGCTCCACCTTGGGCGGCGGCACCGGTTGGCTGATGGGTAAACACGGCCTGACGATTGATAATGTCCGCTCATTTGAATTGGTCACTGCTTTTGGCCAGGTGCTGACCGCCAGCGCCGGCGAAAATGCCGACCTGTTTTGGGGCTTGCGCGGCGGCGGCGGCAACTTTGGCATCGTCACTGCCATCGAGTATGAGCTTCAACCGCTCGGTCAGGTCTTGGCCGGGATGGTGGTCCATCCCCTGGCTCAAGCCAAGGCAGTCCTCCGCTTCTACCGCCAGTTTAGCAGTGCCGCCCCGGACGATGTCACCGTTTACGTCTCGATTGCCACGATCCCTGATCTCGGTCCGGCCGTGGTCCTGCTGGCCTGCTATGTGGGCGATGACCTGACCGAAGGCGAACGGCTGTTGGCCCCGCTACGCCAGTTTGGGTCGCCGCTGGCGGACCTGATCCAGCCGATGGCTTATCTCGATTTTGTGGCGATGCTCGATCCGGTCGCCCCGGACGGGCGCAACTATTATGAACCGGCCTATTCGGTCAAACAGTTCAGCGACGAAGCGATCGATACCTTAGTCAGTTGGGCCGGCCAAACGACCTCGCCCTTCACCTCGATTATCATCCATCACATCCACGGCGCCGCCACCCGCGTCGCGGCCGATGCCACCGCCTTTGCCCTGCGCGAGCCGCACTACGCCGTCATCCACGTGGCGGCTTGGGAGACAGGCCCGGCTGAACCGCATCTGGCCTGGGGCCGAGAATCGGTTGCGGCCATGCAGCCTTTTGCCAGTCCCGGCCTGTATTCAAATTTCATCAGCGCCGCGGGTGATACTTCCCTCCGCGACTCGTATCGGGCCAACTACGACCGGCTGGTCGCCTTGAAGAACAAGTACGACCCGATCAACTTCTTCCGCTTTAACCAGAATATCAAGCCCACGCACGTGGCTACTCGCTAAAACAGTTTCAAATTTCAACCGGCAGGCGAGGGTGAAACCCTCGCCTGCCGAAAAATTCCTGGGACCGACTGTTGCTTTGCCTCCTCCCTTGAAGTAGAATCCCGTTAGCAAAAAAAATAGCCGCCATTCTTGGCTCACGGATCAAGTTGATTCTGTCCTCAGCCGGCGCACCTCGCCCCGACTTTTGTTGGTGAAAACGATGATGTCACTGCGTCTTTATCTATTGGGCCCCCCCCGAGTTGAGCTCAACGGCGTCTCCCCCGCTATGGATACCCGGAAGGCCCTGGCCCTGCTAGCCTATTTGGCCGTGACCGGCCAAAGCCACAGCCGGGACAGCCTGGCCGCGCTGCTGTGGCCGGAGTACACCCAGAGCCAGGCCCGGGCTAATTTACGCCGAACGCTCTCGACCTTGAGCAAAGCCATCGGCTCGACCTGGCTGGACGTAGAGCGAGAATCGATCGGTCTGAACGGGCAGCCGGGATTGTGGGTCGATGCCAACGAGTTTCAGACCCAGTGTCACCTTCTCCGCCCCGGCAGCGTGTCCGCCCCGCCTACGTGCTCGGAGCTGCTCCCCCAACTCAGCCAGGCCGCCAATCTTTACAATGGCGATTTTATGGCCGGCTTCAGCCTGCGCGATAGTCCGGATTTTGAAGAGTGGCAGTTTCTGCAAGCCGAGCACCTGCGCCGCCAATTCATCGACCTATTGCAGTCCCTGGTTGAAGGTTATCTGGCCGGCGGTGACTTTGAGCAAGCCAAAAGCTATGCTTACCGCTGGGCCAACCTCGACCCGCTGGACGAAGTAGCCCAGCGCTATCTGATGCGGCTCTACGCCCAGACCAACCAGCGCAATGCCGCCCTGCGTCAGTATCAGACTTTGGTTCGGGTTCTAAAGAAAGAACTCGGGGTCTCACCCGACCAGGAGACGGAAACCCTGTATCGCGCTATCGAGGCAGGTCGTTTAATCGGCCCGGCGCGGTCGAGTCCGGAAGCAAAGGACCAGGAACACAGGGCAGCGCAGGAGAAAGACCCAGCGGCCCCGGTGGAGACCGCTCAGACCGCCAGCCCGCCACACTTCCGACCTCACTCAGGACAGTTCTGCCCACCTTCCAGCAATCTCCCCGCCCCAACCACCCCGCTGATTGGCCGAGAGTCCGAGTTGAAGGAACTCGTCCGGCTGCTGACCGATCCTAGCTGCCGCCTGGTGACCTTAACCGGCCTGGGCGGTATCGGCAAAACTCGGCTGGCGATTGAAACGGCGAGCGCGCTGGCTAACCACTTTAGCGACGGCGTTTGGTTTGTGCCACTGGCCGCGGTGACCGGCGTCGAGTTTTTGCCTGTTACTCTGGCCGATACCTTGTCGATTGGTTTGCATGGAACCACCAGCCCCGCGGTCCAGTTAGGCCACGCCCTTCGCCCCAAACACATGCTGCTGGTCCTGGACAATTTGGAACAGCTCCTCACTCCGGCAGCCAGCGCCGAGAGTTTAGCTCAGTTGCTCAGCGGTCTTCTAAGCAGCGCCCCCGGGCTCAAACTGCTGACCACTTCACGCGAGCGCCTCAACCTACAGGGTGAGTGGCTGGTTGAAGTAGAAGGCTTACCTTTCCCGCCCCTCGATGCTGAGACAGACCAAGTCGAAACCACCTACGAGTCGGTCACTTTGTTTATTCAGAGCGCCCGGCGACGCCAACCTGGCTGGACTCTCTCACCCGAACAAGCGCCAGCCGTCGCCACGATTTGCCAACTGGTGCGAGGTGTGCCGCTGGGGCTAGAGTTGGCCGCGGCCTGGACCCGGTTGCTGTCCTGCGTCGAAATTGTTCAGGAGATCGAACGCAACGTCGATTTTCTCAAGGCATCCGACCGCGACCTGCCGGCTCGCCACCGCAGTTTACGGGCCATCTTTGAACACTCCTGGCAGATGCTCTCGACCCAAGAGCAGGAGATCTTTGCCAAATTATCCCTGTTTCGCGGCGGTTTTGGCCGGGAAACGGCTCAAGACGTGGTTGGGGCCTCGCTGGCCGGGCTGGCCGGACTGGTCGATAAATCGCTGTTGCGCCTGATGCCGGACGGCCGCTTTGAGCTGCACGAACTGTTGCGCCAGTACGCGGCTGAAAAGTTGTGGCTGGAGACCTTCGCCTTGGAGGAGCAAGCTGCCTCGGCCGGCCGAACAAACCCGGCCCGGGTCCTGTGGCAGCGTTACAGCAGTCACTATCTGAGGTTGGTCAGTCGCTATGAAGCGGCCCTCCGCGGCAACGACGCTCCGCAGGTTATCGCCGCCTTGCGGCTCGAGCTAGATAACCTGCGCCAGGCCTGGGAATGGGCCGTCCATGAGCGAGAATTCGATTTGGTGGAAACCAGTCTGGGGGGACTGTCCCGTTTTTACGATCTGACTAATCTGTTTCAAGAAGGTGAAAGCCTGTTTGAACAGGCCACGGCCCAGGCGACGGCGGCTTTAGCTACCAGCCAAGCGGAGGTGGAGCGGCAGCGCTTAAGCCGGGTGATAGCCCACCTCAAGGTTGAACAGGCTCGGCTCCTAACCCGGCGCGGTCTGACCGAGGCTGCCTACGAGCTGGCCCAGCAAGCCGTGGAGCTGGTCACCAGAGCCACAGATATGGGGCTAGAAGCCTTAGCCGCCCATCAACTCGGCGAGGTCTTGAATTTCCAAGGGAAGTACAAAGTGGCTCAAGGTCATTTGGAACAGGCTTGGGCCCTGGCCCAGCAGGCCGGCCGGGTTGATATCGAACGGGAAGCCCAGCGAGACCTGGGCATCAGCTTCTTATGCCAAGGCGACTACGCTCAGGCCGAACAATACCTGACCGAAGCGCTGGCTCGCTTTTACGAGGTGGGCGACCGGCGCGGGGGGATGGTTAGCCTCCTCAATTTAGGCAACACGGCTTATTATCGCTCTGCTTTTGAGGTGGCCCAACAGCGCTTTGAAGCCGCGGTTAAGGTGGCTAAAGAGATGGGCGATCGCTGGGGCGAGTTTTTGACCCAGGCCAACCTGGGCTTTTTAGAGTTGGAACTGGGCCAGCAGGTTAAAGCCCAGGCCAGATTGGAAGCCTTGATTGCCACCAGTTTTGGCCAGGAATTTCATATTTTCCCCCACATTTGGCATACCTTGGGCAATCTGTACCGGGATCAAGGTGATCTGTCGGCGGCGGAGAAGGCTTACACCGAGGGACTTGAGTTAGCCCGGTACAGCGGCGACCGCAGCCCGGAGACCATGATCTTGGCCGATTGGAGTTTGCTGTGCCACTATCGCTCTGACAATGACCAGGCCTTATTCTACGCCCGGCAAGCCCAAGCCTTGGCCGAAGAGCTGGGTATGCTGCCGGAGTTGGCTCTAGCCTGGACTCACGTCGGTCACGCCCTGGCCGCTCTGGCCCAACCTATCGAGGCGGGTGAGGCTTACCGGCAGGCTCTCAGCCTGCGGCGCCAGCTCGAGCAGCCGGGGCAGACGCTGGCTGCGCTGGCCGGGCTGGCCCAACTTGCGCTTGACCAGGGCGACCTCAACGCGGCAGTCCAGACTGTGGCCGACAGCCTGCCCCACTTTGAACAGGGTATCCCCCAAGGCGCGTCGGAGCCTTTCCGGGCCCTGCTGGTCTGCGTCCGGGTACTGCAAGCGGCCGGCGATCCCCACGCGGCAGATCTGCTAGCGCAGGCAGTCGAGTGGCTGCAGCAGCGAGCCGCGCCACTGCCGGAGTCAAGCCGGCCAGCATTTTTGGAAAACATCCCCTGTCATCGAGCCTTGACCGATCTCAACCGTGAGACTCCAAGCGGTTCAACAGCAGCCAGGCTCGAGGCCGGCGACGCCTGAAACAAAAGTGCGTTAATGAAACAAATGAGGATCATTTGCTCAAAGACCGGCCGGGAATATCAAGGAGCTAAAAGATGTTACTACAAAATAAGAAGGCCATCATTTACGGCGGCGGGCCGATCAGCGGAACAGTGGCCCAGGCTTTTGCCCGCGAAGGAGCGAGTGTGTTCCTGGCCGGCCGCAATCAGGCGAAGCTACAAGCCATTGGGGCGGTGGTCCGCGCTGCCGGCGGGCAAATCGAGTCAGCCGAAGTCGATGCCCTCGACGAGCAGGCCGTCGATGCCCATGCCGACGCGGTCGCAGCCCGGGCCGGCGGCATCGATATTACCTTCAACCTGATCTCTTACGGGGACGTCCAAGGCACGCCAATGGCGGAGATGGTGCTGGCCGATTTCGAACGGCCGATTGTCACTGCAGTGCGGACGATGTTCCTGACCAGCCGGGCCGCCGCCCGGCATATGATCCGGCAGAAATCGGGGGTCATTCTGGCCTTTGGCGGTGAAGGGGACCCGCTGCGCGATTACTACATCGGCGGCTTTCAGATAGCCCTCCACGTCATCGAAGCCATGCGCCGGCAGTTATCGGCTGAACTGGGTCCGCACGGCATCCGTGTCGTGACCCTGCGCACGGGCGGTGTCCCAGAAACAATTCCCGCGGACATGGAGGGGCGGGAGAGCCTCATGGACAGCCTTGAAAAAATGACGATGCTCGGCCAGACAGCGATGTTGGGAATGTGGCCGCCTTCGTCGCCTTCGACCAGGCCCGCACCATGACCGCGACCACGGTAAACATCAGTGGCGGTGCGCTGATCGATTAACCAAACGATGAGCCGGGGAAAGTACAAATAAGAAAAGATCTGGCGGCGCTTTAAAAATGAAGCAGCCGGAGGTGACCGGCCCCGGCTGTTTCGGAGAGAAGGAGAGGAGGAAATAAAAATGTTCCAAATACGTTTCTACTGCAAGAATACACCCAATGACGGTTGAAGTCTATGAAGATTGTGTTAGGGTTTCGTATTAATTGCGTTGAAAAAGTGGGAAAGTGGTCGGGTAG
>CALMIS010000079.1 GCA_937864185.1 uncultured Chloroflexota bacterium | reverse complement strand
CCGAGGGCCAGCCGCTGCCTAAGCCAGGGCTGAAGACAGTGGTCCTGGACGGGCAAGGCCAACCGGTGGCGATCATCGAAACAACCGCGGTCCAGATCCGGCTCTTTAGCGAGGTCGGAGCCGACTTTGCCTTTGCCGAGGGGGAGGGGGACCGGTCGCTGGCCTCCTGGCGCGAGGGGCACTGGCGCTACTTTAGCCGGGCCTTGCCCCGGATAGGGCGCGAACCGGCCGAGACGATGCCGCTGGTCTGCGAGCGCTTCCGGCTGCTTTACCCACGGTCCGAAGCGAGCTGAGGCGCGACAACGCCGGAGTCGCCTTGTTGCAGGTGGTCCTATCCCGGCCGGGCCGGCGCCGTCGCCGGGTGCGCGGGCAGGTCTTCAAGCGGACTAACCGCTGCTGCCAGGAGCTGGGACTGCCCGATGAGGTCGTCTTGCCCCTGCTAGCCGAGAGGACTTTAGCCCCGGGTGAGAACTCCTGCGCTGCTGATGCAGTCCGCTTTCCGGGGTTTAGCTGCCGGGCGAACCGGCCAGGCTAATCCCTTGGCTACCGGCAAGGATTTTGGCCCGGCCATCTCGCTGGGTGGTGAGGCAAGGCCCGGGCAGGTCGGTCCTGACCACCGGCCCAACCAAACCCAGCCGCAAGGGGCTCCCTGACCAGGGAGCGAGAGCCGCCCAAAACGGACCGGCCAAAGGTGACCCGTTTAGTCAGGTTTCCTCAGGCCAGCCGCCGCCCTGAACCGGCTATTCGACGCTCACCAGCCGCCTCGACCCCGACCAACTCGATGTGGGCTCCGGCCGGCTCACTCCGGTCGTGGCCCTGGTCCTGGTCGGGTTGGGGCGTGGCCCGGCTGGGCAAGCCCGAGTCGGCCTGGGCCACCGGCCCGGTCGGGTTGGCTCCCAGCAGCCCGCCGATGAGCCCAATGGCGATCACGGTCGCGATGATGGGGAGAGATTTAGGTAGTCTCATGGGTTGCTCCTTTGGCAATACACTCACTCGGGGTAGGGGCGTAAAATTTTACGCCCCTACCGTGCTCGCTAACGGCCCGGCAAGCCCTCCATCGAGGGTGCGGCCGCCGGGTTGGCCTGAGCCGGGCTGAAGACCCCCGTCGCGCTGACCGGCCCGGCCAGGTTGTTGCTCTCGTTGCTTTCGGCCACGTTGCCGTAGTTGGTCCGGTGGTTGACCGAGTCGACCAGGGCATAGACCGTGGCCCCGGCCGGAAAACTGCTGCTGCTGCGCTCGGCAAAGTAGGAGGCCCCGCCAGGGGTCAGGGAAGCCTGATATTCCCGCGCGGCCAAATTTTGCTGCACCCGGCCCCACCAATCGCCCGACGCTTGCGTCGGCGGAAGCAGCTCGCCGGTCGCCGCCGTAGAACAAGAGGGTAGTTTCACTTCCTTTCATCGTCACCGCCTCCGGGTGGAATAGTCGCGATTATAGGTCAGCCGAGGGCTGCGGTCAACGCCCCGGCGAGTTTGCCCCACGAGTGCGACCATTGCCACAGCCTCTCCGGTCAGGAAGCCGGTCACTCGATTTGGTCTTTTGGCTATTTTTGGCTACATTAGCCTGACCAAACTTTAACCCGAAAAAGAGGTTAACCCATGCCTGACCCGGTGCTCGATCACCCGCTCATCGCGGCCCGCTATTTCTTCCCGGCCCGGGCCAAGCTGCCTCACCCCTTCTGGGTCGAGACCGGCCCGGCCCGGCTGGCTTGCTTCTATCACCGGCCCCACCCCGAGGCCAAGACCCTCGTCCATTTCCACGGCAACGGCGAGGTCGTGGCCGACCATCTGGCTGACCTCGTGCCGGCCCTGGAGCAGCTAGGCTACAACTGCCTGCTGGCCGAGTACCGCGGCTACGGGCAATCGACCGGCGTCCCGGCGCTGGGCGCGATGCTGGCTGATGTGGAGCCGATCATTAAATCACTCCACCTGCCGCCGGAGAAGCTGGTCCTCTTTGGCCGCTCGGTCGGCTCGATTTTCGCCCTGGAGGCCGCCGCGCGCTTTCCGAGTATCGCCGGCCTCATCCTCGAGAGCGGCATCGCCGATCCGCTGGAGCGGCTGCTGCTCCGGGTCCGGCCCGAGGAGCTGGGTCTTACCTTCGAGCAGTTCCAGGCGGTGGTGGCCCGAGACCTCAACCACCCGGCCAAACTGGCTCGCTACCGGGGGGCGACCCTGATCCTACACACCCGCCACGACGGCCTGGTCGAGGGGGCCCACGCCCGGCGCCTGTTCGAGTGGGCGCCGGAGCCCAAGAAGCTGCACATCTTCGAGCAGGGCAACCACAACACCATCATGTTCAGCAACTTTCAGGAGTATTTCCGGCAGGTGCAGACCTTCATCGACAGTCTGCCGGAGTAAGCAGAGGCCAGCACCACCCCAGACTTGAGCCGGGTCATCTTTTGGGCTATAATCAGCCTATCTCTTGCCTCCCTTGAGTGGCTCAGTCGAGGGACTGCTTTAACCTAAACAGGTGATGAAATGAACGCTGCCACCGTTCCCGCCAGTCAAGATTGGCACCGCTTCTTTTGCCAAACCATCGTAGTCAACTGCCACTACTGGCTTAAGCGCACTCAAGCCGATGTGAGCAGCGTCTTGCAAGAGCTGCCCCAAGTCCTGACCGGCCTGAGCTTTGCCCTCTCGCTCCCCGAAGCCTGGTCCGCCAGTCGCGACCTCATCGCTCACCTTAGCCCTTTGATCATCCGCCAGGGGGCCAGCGCCACCTGGGAGACTTACTTAACCCGGAGTATCGCCCGCAGTGCTCAAGAAAAAGACCCGGCTGAAATCTATCTACGCTTGCAGCTCGGCGAGCTATACCGCCTCCAGGGCCGCTTCCCGGAGGCCCGGGACTGCCTGCAAACCGCCCTGGCGCTGTGCGAGCCCTCTCAAAACCGGAGCCATTACTGGAGCCTGCTCAATCGCCTGGGACTGGTGGCCCGACAATCGGCCCAACACGAGGCCGCCCTCAGCTACAGTAGTCAGGTGCTGGCCGAGCCGGATCTGCCGTTAGCCGAGCAGGCCGAGGCCTGCAATGTGCTGGGCTTGGTGGCGCATGACCGGCGCGAGTGGAGCGAGGCCCTGCGCTATTTCGACCAAGCCCTGCGCTGCTACCGGTCGGTGGGGGACGGCTACCAGGTCGCCCGGATGCTCAACAATCGCGGCCTGATCCTGCTGCGCAGCGACCGCCTGGCCGAAGCCGAAGAAAGCTACCGGGCTGCTATCACGCAGTTTCAAGCCGTGGACGACCCAATCGAACAGTTCAAGTCAGCGATGAACCTGGGCAATGTCTTCTTGATGAGGCAGGACTACGAAGCGGCTATTCGGCAGTACCTGACCGCGCTGCCAATTTTCCGCCGGTTTAGCTACATGGTCGATCAGGCCCATACCCATAACAATCTGGGGATGGCCTACGGCGGCCTCGGCCGCTGGGAGCCGGCGGAAGCGCACTACACCACCTCCATCGACCTGTGGCGGAGCGTGGGGGATAGGTACAACCTGGCCAATGCCCTGGACAACCTGGGGCTGATGGTCAGCCAGGCCGGCCAACCGGAGCGAGCCCGGGAGATTCTGGAAGAGGCCCTCGACGTCCTAAGACCGGGGCTCGATAACCCGGCCAACGTGCCCCTCTTTCAAGCCATTACCCACTCCCTGGCCCAAGTGACCGGGGAGATGTAAGCAGACCTATGAGCAATACTGAAAGCCACCACCAATAAACTGGAAACCTTTGCGTACTCCGTTTCCCCCGAGAGGTCAAACAGCTTCGGCCGGTAGGCGAAAAAAATAGTTGACAGAGCAAAACGGAGGGGGTAAACTGATAATTAGCTCCTACAGTGCCTGCTCATTGGCTTGCTGGATCTCCGGCTTCTCGTAAATTTCGTCTCAGACATTCCTCTTGGTTACTATTCCTCCCCAGTCATAGTTTAGCAAAACGCTTAATTTCTTGCTCTTACGGCACAGACCAGCCATGTTTAAAAACAAACGTACTTTGGTTTTGCCCCAGAAGCGATTTAACAACAATCGCCTTAACCACCGAGGCCGCAAGAGGTTGAAGCGGCGGCTCACCCAACAAGCTCACCCGCGGCAGGCTGAACTGGCTACCCGCCTGTATCACTTGAGTGTCGCCCTCTCGAAAGCACTCACCCCTGCTCAGGTAGCCGAAGTGGTGATCCAGCAGGGTATCCCCGGTTTAGGCGCCAAGTCCGGCTCGGTGGCCCTGCTTAGTGAGGATGCTCACACCCTGCAAATCATCGGTTCGACAGGGTATTCCCCCAAACAGCTCGAACACTGGTCTGTTTTCCCGGTCACAACCCCTATCCCGCTGGCCGATGCTTTTCGGCTGAACCGCCCCATCCTGTTATCTTCTCGCAGCGATATCCAGACCCACTACCCCCAAATGACTGCCGAGGTCCTGCCCGGTCATCTGGCCTGGGCGGCTATTCCTCTGACTGTCGAAGACCAAGCCCTTGGCGTCATAGGGCTCAGCTTTGCCGAACCCCAAAACTTCGGCCCGGAAACGCTGGAATTTATGCTAACCGTGGCCGGGCAGTGTGCCCAGGCTTTGGATCGGGCCCGGCTCTTTGCTGCCGAGGTCCAGGCCCGGGAGGAGGCCCAGCTAGCCCGGCTGCACCTGGCCTTCCTGGCCGAAGCCGGTAAGCGCCTGGCTTTCTCGCTCGACGAGGAAGCAATTTTGACCCAGTTGCAAGAGATGATCGTGCCCGCCTTTGCCGACCGGTGCTTTATAGACCGGCTGATCGAAGCCAAGACCATTCGGCGAGTTTGGCACGCCGGAGCCGATCAGACGCAGGCGCCCTTAAAGCCTAACTGCGACCTCTACTATCCCAGCGATCCTCGTTTTCCCCACCACCCGCTTCTGCAGGTCATCCGGACCGGTGAAGCTATCCTTTTACCCGAGCTAACCGAGGCCCTGCTGCCCGCCTTTGCCTACGGCGCCCAGCAGCTTGACTTGCTCCGGCAGTGGGGACCAGAGTCAGGCATGATTGTCCCGCTGACGGCCCAGGGTCGCCCCTTTGGAGCCGTCTCTCTCATCTGGGCTAAGTCGGGCCGGCGTTATGACGCGGCCGACCTGGTCCTGGCTAAAGACTTGGCTAACCGGGCCGCTCAGGCCCTGAACAATGCTCATCTGTACCAGCAAGCTTTGGCCGAGATTGCTGAACGCAAACGGACGGAGAAAGCCTTACTCTTGTCCGAAGAGCGCTTTGCTAAAGCTTTTCGAGCCAGCCCTTATGCCTTGATTCTAAGCCGGTTGGCCGATGGCTTGATCCTTGAGGTCAACGACAGTTGGCAGAATATCTCGGGTTATAGCCGGGCCGAAGTGATCGGCGAAAGTTCCCTGACCCTCAACATGTTTGTGGATCCGGCCGACCGCCAACGCGCGGTGGCCCAACTGCAGCAGCAAGGCTTCGTGCGTGACTTTGAGTTGGAGATTCGCTGTAAATCAGGTCAGCTGCGCCAGGTGAGCTTATCGATTGAAAGGATTGAACTCAATCAAGAGCCGTACATGCTGACGATTATGAACGATATCACCGAACGGAAGCAGGCCGAGCAGGCTGTACAGGAGAGCGAGGCGGCCCTCCGCACGAGTGAACAGCGCCTCCGGGTCATCTTCGACCACGCCGGGGTGGGGATTGTGGAAGTGGATACAGCGGAAAGCCGCTTTATTGCCGCCAACGACCGGGTCCTAGAGATTCTGGGATACCAGCGGGAGGAACTACTCGGGATGACCGTGCATGACCTGACGGCCCCAGAGGATCGGGACCGCAGTGATGACCTGAACACGCAGTTATACCAGGGGCACCTCGATCGTTTTGATTATGAAAAACGCTACTTGAAGCGCGATGGGTCTCCCTTGTGGGTCCATGTAACCGTTTCGGCGGTCCGTGACTCCGACGGTAAATATCTCCGCTCTGTGGCCACGATCGAGGATATCAGCGCGCGCCAGCAGGCCGAAGCAGCAATGTGGGCCGCGCACCAGCGTATTTCAGAAATCCTGGAAAGTATCCAGGATGTGTTCTACAGTGTGGACAAAAACTGGCACTTCACCTATGTCAACCGGCAAGCTGAAGCGGTCTGGGGCAAGAAACAGGGCGACCTCATCGGGCAGCATATTTGGGAATTATTCCCCCAGGTGGTGGGAAGTTATCCCTACCACCAAATTCAGCGAGCGATGCAGGAACGCCAAGCGCTGCACTTTGAAACGCTCTCACCGATTATCAACACCTGGATTGAGGTTCATGTCTACCCCACGGCCGATGGCGGGCTGTCGGTGTATTTCCGGGACGTTAGTAAACGCAAGCAGGCGGAGATGGAATTACAGCGGGCCAGGGATGCGGCTGAAGCCGCGAACCGGGCTAAGAGCGACTTTTTGGCCAAGATGAGCCACGAACTGCGGACACCGCTCAATGCGATTCTGGGCTATACCCAAATCTTTAAACGAGACCAGACCTTGACCCCCAGACAGCAGGACAGGATCGAGATTATGCACCAGAGCGGTGACCATTTGCTGCAGATGATTAGCGACATCCTGGATATGGCGAAAGTGGAAGCCGGTAAATTGGAACTGCGGCCCCTTCCGGTGGCCTTACCCCGCTTTTTGAAAGTCCTGGTGGACATGGTCCGGGTTCGGGCGCAACAAAAAGGGTTAGCTTTTAGCTATCAACTTGACCCGGCCCTGCCGCAGGGCGTGGCCGTGGATGAGAAACGGCTGCGTGAAGTCCTGCTCAATCTCCTGAGCAATGCCATCAAATACACGGAGACGGGCCTGGTTGAACTCAAGGTGGTTGAAATAAGTCCGCCCGGAGACCGGGGCGTGGGCGTCCGTTTCCAGGTCAGGGATACCGGTGTGGGCATAGTTCCTGAGGCGCTGGAAGAAATTTTTACCCCGTTTTATCAGATCGGTGAGCTGGCCTCTCATATTGAGGGGACCGGGTTAGGTTTAGCCATCAGCCACCGCCTGGTCGACCTGCTGGGCGGCGAACTAAAGGTCAAGAGCACCCCCGGTCAAGGCAGCGTCTTCTGGTTTGATCTGGTTTTGCCGCTAGTCGCCCCGCCAGAACCGGTTTTGGAGCAGAGCAGCCCGCCTCGAACCCTTGTTGGTTTTGAAGGGGAACCGCTTACGATTCTGATCGTCGATGACAAGCCTGACAACCGCAGCCTGCTGCGCGACCTGCTGTCGCAGTTAGGTTTCACCCTCACCGAGGCGGCTAGTGGCCGGGAAGCGCTGGATTCCGCCCTGGCCTCACCCCCGGATGTAATTTTGATGGACCTGGTCATGCCGGTGATGGACGGCTTTGAGGCCATTCGGCAAATTCGCCAAAGATACCCGGCTAAAGAGGTCATCATCATCGCCATCTCGGCCAGTGTTAACAGGAGTATCCGCGACTGGTGTAAACAAGCCGGGGCAGACGATTTCCTGGCCAAGCCCATCCAGTTCCAGGACCTGTTTACTTGCCTGAAAACCCACCTCAAGCTGAAGTGGCGCTACGAGCCTTCTCAGATCCAGGGGTTTGATCGGCGGACTGAGAGCAGGGACATTCCTATACCCCCACCCGAAGATTTGCGGATGTTACGGGAGTTTGCTCAAAACGGCGTCATTACCGGCATCGAACAGTTACTGCGCAAAATTAGTCACGGGGATGAAGCTTACCGGTCTTTCGCCGAGCAGGTCAGCCGCTTAGCCGACGGATTTGAATTTGAGGAAGTCATTAGCCTGGTTGACCAATATCTGGGCAGGAGCGAGCAGTGATGGAAAACTACTCACCCCACCAAGGTACGCTTTTGATTGTTGACGACAACCTCAAAAACCTCAAGGTCTTGATGGATTTGTTGAGAGACAGAGGCTTTGATATTCTGGTGGCCCGAAGCGGTGAAGAAGCTCTGAGTCGGATTGATTACCGGCTGCCCGATCTTATTCTACTGGATGTGATGATGCCCGGTCCGGATGGGTTTGAAATCTGCCGCCGCTTAAAAGCTTACGAGACAACCCGCGAGATCCCCATCATCTTTATGACGGCCTTGACCGATGTACAGAGCAAGCTGAAGGGCTTCGAGGTCGGCGGGGTGGATTACGTAACCAAACCTCTTGAATACCAGGAGGTAATGGCCCGGCTCCAGGCTCAGTTGACGATCCGCCGGCTGCAACAAGACTTGGTTGAGAAAAACGCTGAACTCCAGGCCAAAAATGAGGCGTTGCAGCAAGCCCTGGACCAGGTGAACCTGCTAAGCGGCCTCCTACCCATTTGTGCCAACTGCAAAAAAATTCGGGATGAGCAAGGTCGTTGGCAGGAGGTGACCGTTTATATTCGGGACCACTCCGAAGCCGAGTTCAGCCACGGTATTTGCCCAGATTGTATGCAGAAATTGTATCCGGGATATTACCATTCTTCCTCTAGCAGCGGCCGCCAAGCATCAAGCTGAGTTGGCTCTACCGGAATTCAGGGGGGTGACAAGAAAAAACGGGGCTCTCTCGGAATTCAGGGGGTTGACAAGGTATTCCGTGTTGCGTGTTGCGTATTTTCACCCCTACTAAATACGGAATACGCAATACAATGCTGGTTAGCAGGGTCTCTTCGGGGTGGAGGACCGGTTATTCGACGCTCACCTGCACCGTTTCGTTGGGAAAGGCCGGCAGGTGGAACGGCCCGCTCTGCGCGGTGATCGAGCCGCCCGGCAAGCCCTTGAGCGAGGGCGCGGCCGCCGGGCTGTGTCCGGTGTCTTGCAATCTGGGCGTCACCATTCCAGCAGCGCTGGTGGGAACCTGGGCCGGCCAAGAGCGTCACCAAAACCGACGAGTTGGTTGATTATCTCCCCCGTATCTCCCCCTCCGCGGTTACTTCTTGCACCAAAATACCATCTCCAAAGTTCAACCAGCACAGGATCGCCTCGGGTCTCTGCCCCAGCATCTGCTTGACCACCTGGCTGTACCGCTGCACCTGAGGGATGTAATCCAACTCGGCCAGCAGCCGACTGACGCCCGCCATGTCCCAAACCCGGTCGGTTTTGAACTCAACCAGGGACCAGCTTCCCTGCTGCCGGAAAAGGGCGTCAATAAGGCCGCTTTCCTGTTTTCCCTGCAACTCGCAGTTGTAGGGCACCTCGTGCAGGCGCTGCTCAGCCCGGCTCATTTCACGGTACAGGTCGCTCTCCTGGAAATGAGCCAACAAACGCCGGCCCTCTTGAACCGCACCGGCCAGTTGTCGTTCGTCGACCAGCCCGTAGCTGTGAGCCTGAGCCAGGGCCCACGCCTCAAACCTCTCATCGGGGAACCGCCAGGCGGCCAGGGCCGCATGCACTAACTGGCCGACCACCCAGGCCGGTGCGCGAGGCCGGGTCACGGTTGGCGCCACTCGCCAGACCCGTGGGGGCCGGTCACTGTCCAGGGTATCGGGCGCTCGGGGGGTCGAAACGACCGGCGTCAGGAAAGCCGGCGGTAAGGGCGGAGAGGACCCCTCCTTTTCAGTAAAAGAAGCCGGTCGGGCTGAAACAGACGGCTGATAGAGCGGTTCGTAGAAGTGACAGCCGACGACGCTCCGGCCAATTTGAAAGTCTACCCGCCGAACAGCCGCCCCTTCATCACTGTAATCAGGAGGCGGTTCGGTAAGCGGCAAACCCTCCGGCCCGGTTAGCCGTTTGAGCCAGCCGTCGAGACTACCCAGAGAGCCATCTCTATTCCGGCTAACATAGCCGCTCAGCAGCAGCTTCTCCATCGCCCGGGTAGCGGCCACGTACAACAGCCGGTCTGACTCGACCGCCTCCTGGTCGTCAACGCGGAACTTACCCAGTTGGTAGCTGGTCGCCCCGACGCGATTCTCATCTTTTTGGGGCAGGAGCAGCCCGAGTTCCGGATCGATGAGCAAGCCGTTGCGGCCGGTCTGGCTGTGCGTGATATCGCCCAGGACCACGATGGGAAACTCCAGCCCCTTGGCGGCATGGACGCTCATCACCTGGACTACTTTTTCGGCCGGGGCTTTGGCCTCCCCTTCCCGGGCCGCGATAGCCTGCAGGCCACTAACATACTCCAGGAAAGCGCCCACGCTAACCAGTCTGCTCGCGGCCGCATCGGCCAGTAGCTTGGCCACGTTCCGGGCAGCCCGGCGCTGGCCGGCCCCCATCAGAGCGGCCCGGTAGCCGGTCTGATCGAGAAATTCCTTAAGCAAGTCAGCGACCGTAATCCGGGCCACCTGCTTGTGGAGCGTTTCGATGAGCCGGCCCGCGCGCTGCGCCCGGGCGCCGTCCTCTCCGGGTAGCTGCGGCCCAACCTGGTTGAGCATAGCCCAGAGCGAGGTTTCCGGGGTGGGCCGCGAGCGGCGTAGCCGGTACAGGGCCGCATCGGACAGAGCCAGCGCCGGCGAGCGCAGCAGCCCGGCCAGGGCCAGGTCATCGCTGGGATCGGCCAGGGCTTGCAGCGCGTTGAGTAAATCGCGGATTTCCGGCCGGTGATAAAAGCCGCGCCCGGCTACGGTCAGAAAGGGGACCCCGGCCGCTTCAAGGGCATCTTCATAGGGACCAAACGAGGTGGAGGCCCGGCACAAAATGGCGATATCGCCGTAGGCAAGCGGCCGCGCTCTGGCTCCCACCCCGACCTCGACCTGACCGCTCTCCACGAGCTCCACCAGGCGCCCCACCACGGCCTGGGCAGCCCGGTTGAGCGCGCCCTCTCCTCTGCGGCCCACGGTCAGGTGCAGTTCAAGGTGGGGGGCGCTAAAGCCGGCTCCGGGCTGCTGCCGGTGGGGTTCGAGCCGGGCAAAGGGCTCAAGCCAGGGCCGGTCGGGGTCTTCGGTAGTCCCCAGGACCGGCCGCAACAAGTCATTTAAGCCTTCCAGCAGCGCCCGATGGGCCCGGTACGAGGTCGCCAGGCTTAAAGAGGTTCCGCCATTTTGAGCAATCAACTCTCGTTCTTGCCGGAAGACGGTCACATCCGCGCCCCGGAAACGGTAAATAGACTGTTTGGCGTCGCCGACGATAAAGAGCTTTCCGCCCGCCCCGTTTAGCCACTTGAGCAGGTCGCGCTGCCGACTGTTGGTATCCTGAAACTCGTCCACCAGCAGCGCCTGCACGGCCTGCTGCCAGCGCTCCCGAACCTCGGGGTAAGTCCGCAGCAGGGAGAGGGCCCGGTCCTCCAGGTCGTCAAAATCCAGGGCCCCAAGCTCCTCTTTCAGCGCGGCATAGCGCCCGTCCATAAACTCAAACAGCGCTTGCAGGGCCGGTATTAGCGCCGCCAACTGCTCATCGAGCGGCGTCAAAGTCAGGCTGAGCAGGCCGGCCTGCTCGCGCCACAGCCCGCGCAGACAACCCAGCGCCTCTTTAACCAGATCAACTTGGGCTTTGCCGTCCGGCCAGTTTTTGGCGCTGCCGCCTTGCAGGTTAATTCGCCCCAGCTCGGCCAGAGCCGCCACGTGTTCGGCCAGGGAGCCGCCGGCCCGGGCCAGCGCCTGCACTGCCAGCCGGCGCTGCCCTTCGAGCTTGTCGGTCTCGGTCAGGGCCGCATTCTCCGCCAGACAAGCCGCGCTCTCCTGCCAGGCCGGCTCGGCCAGCAGCCGGGCCAGAACTTGCTCCTGCCGGGCGATTAGAATCTGCCCCCAGACTGAGAGCAGGTCGGCCGGGAGACGGGCGAAACAGGCCCGGACCTCCAGACGCTGGGCCAACAACCGGGCCAGGGTCTCGGTCAGGCCGCGCTCCTGCAGGAATTCAAAGAGGGGGACCAGGTGAGAGCTTTCAGCCGCCTGGATCAGGGCCTCGGCCAGGACCTGCTGCTTACGCAGCCCGGCCTGGCCCTCATCCAGGACCGTAAAGTTGGGATCCAACCCCGCCTCAGCCGGGTGCGCCCGCAGCAGCTCCGTACACAGGCTGTGGATCGTGCTGATGCGCGCCCCATCCAGCTCGCTGTAACGCTGCTGCCAGCTAACCCGCTCGGCTTCTTCTTGGCCGGGCTCGGTCACGTACTCTTGCAAGGCCTCGCGGATGCGGTTGCGCATTTCCCGGGCGGCTTTCTGGGTGAAGGTAATGGCCACAATCGAGCGCAGGGGCAGGCCTTCGCTCAGCAGGGCCAGGTAGCGAGCGACCAGGGTGCGGGTCTTGCCGGCGCCCGCCCCGGCCGTGACCACGATGTCGCAGCCGCGGGTGGTAATGGCCGGCAGTTGCTCGGCACTCGGCGCCTGCCGCGAAACAATCGGATGAAGGGACGCCATCGCTTAACCTCCAAACCCGGGCCGGTAGTGCCAGCAAAACGGGGCGGCCGCGCAGTAGGGCGGGCAGCCTCCGGCCGGAGGCTGAGGGCTGAAGTAACCCTGGCGCACCCCCTGCACCGCTTCCCAGGCTTTGGCCACCACCACCGTCAGGGCGGCCGCGGGGCCGCTCTGGCCGGGGTCAGCCTCAAAACCGGCCAGGCTGAACCTGCTGGCTTGGGCCTGCTGGATATGCCAGTAAAAGCCGTCAACCGGGCGGCCCAGGCCAAGTCCCTCTTGAGCCGCCAGCACGTACAGCGGCAGTTGGAGTTTCTTACCCTCGGCCACGGCTTTGCCGGTAAAGGCTGAAGGCCCGCCAGTTTTGTAGTCGATGACGCGGATTGAGCCGTCCGGCGCCCGGTCAATCCGGTCAATTATTCCGTGCAGGCAGAAAAAGTCAGCGGCGCTGGTGGGATGGGCGATACGCACGCCCTCAAACCACTGCTCAAAGAGGCTCGGGGTAAAGTTACCCGGCAAATTAGCCAGGCCAAGGAGCGATAGCTCTATACTTTTGACAATCTCGGCCTGGGTTTGCTGCCACCAGGCCGTCGCCCGGAAGCCCAACTGCTGCGGCGCCTCCGCGAAAATCGGCCCGGCAATCGCAGGCAAGGCGGCCTGAAGCTGCTCGAGGCTGGTGGGGTCGGGCACCGCGCGATACAGTTTTTCCAGAATCTTGTGATAGATAAAGCCCCGCTGCCGCGCGTCCAACCCTTCGCCGGGTTCATGCCGGGGCTCCAGGCCGAGCACCGCGCCCACAAAAAACATCAGGGGACAGGTCCGGTAGCTCTCCAGCCGGCTGGCGCTCCAGGAATGATCGGGGCCGTAGGCCACGGCCAGGTCGCCGGCCAGGTCAGGCAGATGGCCGTCATAGGCGCAAGTCGCGGCGCTAAAACGCTGGCCAAACAGGTGCGCGGCGGCAGCCAGACCCGCCGCCCGGTCCGGCTCGACCTGCTTAACCCAGGTCCATAGCGGCCCATACCCTGGCCGGCTGCTCAGGCTCTCCAAGAGTTCCGGCCAGGAAGCCGCCTGGTCCGGCTCGGGCGCGCTGTCACCGGGCTGAGCGTCGACCTCCACCTCGATGAGTTTGCGCACTTCCTCCCAGTAGGGCGAGGGCGGCCACAGGGCGCCGCTATCACTCAGGCGCGGCCGGGTCAGCAGGAGCTGCTGCCGGGCCCGGGTCAGGGTTTCGTAGAAAAACTCGATCTCGGCGCTGTCGAGGGCCAGATTCAGCGGCAGCCCCAGCCGTTGCAATCGACGCCGGTCGGCCTCGGGCAGCAGCGGGTCTTCGGCCAGGCGAGCCGGAAACTCGCCTTCGGCCAGGCCGAGGACGGCCACGGCCTGAAAAGACAGTCCCCGCGCCTGGGTCACCTCGGCAACCAGGATCTCGCGGCCGGCCGGGTCCGGGGGGAGAGTGTAGCTGGCGGCCTCAACCGCGCCGGCCAGATCGGTAAAAAAGCGAGAGAGATCAATTGGCTGGTCAGGGGCCATAAATTCCTCAGCCCAGACCAAACCGTGCAGCACTTCTTTGAGTTCTTGCAGGGCGGCCAAATCCCGGCCCGTCGTGGCCGGGTTAGCCCGAATGCAGGTCACCATATTTAAGCCGGTCGGCTCATCCGCGTCCGCCAGCGGGCGGCGGGCCGAGATAAAGGGGTCAGGCCCAATCAAATCTTCCAGCCAGCCCACAAACTCCCGGTAGGTTGCCGCGCCGGCAGGGGGGGTCAGCCGCCGCACAAACCGCTCGAATTTAGCTAGCAGCAGACCGATCCGGGCCGGCGTTAAGCCGGCAGTCTCGGCTGCCCGCTCCTCTTCCCGCTCTTGACCGCTCTGTTCTTGCCCGGCCAGAGCGGCCAGGGCCTCCCGCCACTGGCTGAGGCCGCCCATCACCCGGCCCCGCCGGGCCGCTTCGGCCAGGGCGGTCGCTTCGCCGGGCTGGATCCCCACCGCTGCCGGACCGGCCGCCCAATCAAAATAGGGCGAGGCCCAGGCCTCGACCACCAGCCGGCGGGGCAGGGCCGGCTCCGGCTGCTCGGCGGAGGCCGGCAGCAGCAGCCGCAGCAGATCCATGAGCGCCGCCACAGCCGGGTTGGTCGGCAGGGGCTGGCCGCCAATCAAGCGCAGCGGCAGGCCGAACTCGGCCCCGATTTGTACGATGAAGGGGTGGTAAGGCGTCAAATTGCGGGCCAGTAAGGCGACCTGGTCAGGCCGCAGGCCGTCTTGCCGCAGGCGGACTTTGAGCCAGCGCAAGGCTGCCCGCGCCTCGGCGGCCCGGTCCGGCAGTTCAACCAGGCTGACCGTACCGGAGCCGTCTACCTGAGCCGCGGCAGGCTCGTACAGACCGGCCTCCAGGTGGGCCAGAGCCGGTCGCGGTAAAACCGGCGCGGCCGGTAGCGGGGTAGCGGTTAGCTCCAAAGCCAGTTCAAGGCGCCGGCGGGTCTGGTTAAAGCGGCGGTGGACCAGGTGACGGGTTGAACCGTCCCCAGGGCCGGTCAGGACAATTAACAGGGGGTCAGCCCGCCGGGCCAGGGCCCGCAGCAGGCTGACCTGAACCTCGGTCAAGTTATCAAAACCGTCCACAATCAACGGGCGGCTGTCCAGCGCCGGCAGAGGCTGGCCGGTTTCGAGCAGCTCAACGGCAAGCCAGCCCAACCCCGCCCAATCAGCCCAGTTGTGCCGGGCTAAGCGGTCTTGGTAGGCAGCGTAAATTTGGGCTATCTCCCTCAAACGGGCGGGGCTGCCCAAGTCGGTGATCGCTTCCGCCAGCGTGTTGGGGTGGATGCGGGCTGCTTTTAACTCGCCAATCAACTGTTGGAGACGGTGGATAAAGCCGGGGCGGCCGATGAGGGAGGCATAGTAGCTTGGCTGCACCGCTTCCATGACGGCCTGGATTAGCCGGTACTGCACCGGCTCGGTTAGCAGGGTATAGGTCTGACCGGCCGCGGTGAGGCAGTCGATGTAGAGCTGATCAAAGGGCTGGACGCGAATGCCCAGGCTACCGCCTGCTTCAGCCAGGCGGCGGCGCCAGGCCCACCCTTGCAGCCGGGTTGGGACGGCGACCCGTACCAGCCCGGGTAAACCTTGCCCGGTTTGGCGGGCCCATTCAACCAGGTAGCTGGTCTTGCCGGTTGCTGCGGGAGCAACGTATAGGTGAATGGTCATCAGGATCTCCTCTTGAACAACGCTGACCGCGCGAAAGTGACCCTGAAACTTGGATCGTAGGAACGGTCAGGCGCCTGCTATATGAGCCTCGGGGGACCCTTCACCTCCGGTTTCAAGGTCTTGGTCCTGAGCAGATGAAGGGTGACCACTCATCGCTTCCCGCCGTCGGGACCGCCGGCGCAGCAGCCCTCTCACCGGTCTACCTCCTGCCGGGTCGGTCGGCCGAGTAAGCTCAGTAACAGCCCCAACGTCAGCTCGACGAGTTGCCTTAGTTCGAGTATATCACCACAATCTGTCACCCGTCGAGTCATCTTAATCAAAGTGGTGTTACATCTGGTGCATCGATCGCATAAGCAACCCTCTGTCGCCTTAAATTTCCCAGCCAACAAAAAGAGCAGTTTGGTGATAGCCTGGGGCTGGCCAGGATGTCAAGCCTGCTGGCTCGGCTGCGGGCCCGCCAAAGTCGCTTTGATGAGGCAAGACTTAACTATCACCACGCGATTAAGCTGTCCCACCATATTGGCGATCGGGTGATTGAGGCCCGAGCGTGCAGCAACTTAGGTTACTATTTCATCGAACAGGGCAACTGGTGGCGGGCCGAGGTGTTGTGTTGGCACGCCCTAAGAATCTTTGAGCAGCTCGACCATAACCACGGGCGCGCTCATACCGAAAATCATTTGGGCATCCTTTATATTCGGCAGGGCTTTTGGGATCGAGCCCAGGCTCACCTTGAACAAGCTTGCGCCCTGTGGCGTGGTATGGAAGACGGCTCTGGCTTGATGTTGGGTTATATGAATCTGGGCATGCTTTTTAATGAGATGGAACATTTTGACGAGGCGCTCTCGTACCACCACCAGGCCCTGTTTTATGCTGAACAGGCCGGTGAGGAGTTGATCGTGGGCACCATCCACATGAATACAGGCAACTGCCTCAGATTGATGGGTCGTTTTGCAGAAGCCGAGACTTGCTGCCTGAAAGCCAAGGTTATCTTTGACCGTTTCAAGAATTCGGTTGGGCAGGGCTTGGTGCTGGATAATCTGGGCTTAATCTATCTTGGCCAAAGTCGGTGGTCTAAAGCCAAATCGGCTTTAGAGGCCGCTGTCGAGGTCTGGCGTAACCTGCAAAACAGACACAATGAGATTCGAGCGATGACCTATCTGCTCGAATACGCGCTAACCACCGAGAACGAGCGACTGGCCAGAATTTGGCTGGCGGAAACCGAGGCTTTGTTGAGTCGGTATGATCGGGCCGGAACTTATCAGCAGCTTTGGCAAAAAGTAGATAGCTTTCGCCGCAGCCTGAAAGGCAGCGCTGATGGAGCAAGCTGCGGCGAAGTCTGAGATGACCCGGGCCATCCAGCAGATGTTGCAGAGTCTGGCCCTGTTGTTTCGCTGGTTGGATACCGAGATGCCGTCGCGCTCACCGTTGCTGGACTACCTCGACCTTTAACAATTTGCCATTCCGCCCTGAGCCATCGATAATCCGGGCCAGAGCACGCCCTCGCGTGCCTGGAAGGTGGGTTCAAATGCGACGATGTGTGACAAGACCAATTTGGCTGGGCGGGCTCCTGCTCCTGCTGCTCCTGCTCGGTGGCCGGGCCAAGGCCCTGACGACCACGGTGTATGGCGACGTTCTGACGGCCGGATGGGCCAACTGGTCGTGGGCCTCGGTCAATCTGGCCTCCCCCAGTCCCACCCACAGCGGCAGCGCCAGCATCGCCGTGACTTACACCGGCGGCTGGCAAGGCCTGTACCTGGCCTATCCGGCCGGCTTCGAGACCACCGCTTTTACCCGGCTGCGTTTCTACCTGCACGGCGGAAGCAGCGGCGGCCAACAACTTCAGCTCTATGCCGTCCTGGCCGGCGGCGGTAACGGCCCCGCGGTCAGCCTGCCCGCGCCGGCGGCCAACAGTTGGAGTGAAGTCCGGATCAGCCTGGCCGACCTGGGTGCCGCCAATGGGACCCTGACCGGCCTGGTCTGGCAGGATAGCAGCGGCGGCAGCCAACCTACCTTTTATCTAGACGATCTGGTCTTTAGCGATGACGCTGATCCAAGCGGCCCGGTGTTTGGCCAGGTGTCACTGCCCCACCACGCCGTGCCGGCCGATGGGAGCAGCCAGGTTGTGGTCAAAGCCGAGGTCAGCGACCCGCAAGGCCTGGGTGACATCGCCGCGGTCACGCTCAATGGGGCGCCTCTGGGGCGGGGCGAGATTCCGCTCCGGGACGATGGTCGCCATAACGACGGCTCGGCGGGTGACGGGCTCTTCGGGGGGGGGGGCAGCCTGGGCCCCCGCCCCGCCGCTCGGGGGGGGAAGGGCACCCCCACCGCCCGGGGCCCAGCCGGGCAGTGGGGGGTTGGCGGTGGAAGGGGCATGGAGCGCAAAGGGCCCCGCTTCCATCGGCTGCGAGCCGAGCTGGCGGTAATTAGTACCGCCGGTGATGTCCATCGAGACCGTGACGTTCCAGGTC
>CALMIS010000078.1 GCA_937864185.1 uncultured Chloroflexota bacterium | reverse complement strand
GGCCAGTGACGTGGTGATTTTGAACTAGCCCCGTCCGCGTCTTAGCCGCAAACCTTTCTGAGCTATATGGTAAAAGCTACACTGCTTGAAATCTAGCATCCAGGGGAAAAAGTGCGCCTAAGAGATGATTGGCAAATCGCTCTTACACATCGGAATAAGACGGATAGTTGTGGGCCGTTGAAAGAACGTCCAAGATGTGCCATTCACGAATGAGTGAGGTAAGGATGCGAACGGATTACCTAAGTAGCTCTAACGTCGAAATTGTACGAAACACGGGATGGCCTAAGTGCCGCGAGGCATAAGGTCACGGAGCCTCCATAGTAGTCGTAGGCGTCATGCCCTACCAGGGAGAACGGGAAAACCGTTCACAAGGCGAAGGGAGGCAGGTTACATTCAAGACAAAGTTTGAAACCCTGCGGGGCTCGGAGGATTTCGCTGAGACCTTGCGAACGAGCTGGCCTCAAGCCCTGCCCGACCAAAGCCGCTTTATCCCCCTCTCGGACAGGGGAATGACCGACGAACAGGTCGGGTTTGCCACCGGCGTTTTCCGCTCTACGATGCTGCGCCGGTTGACCGGGCCGACATTTCTGCGACAGGAGCCGGGTCCGGTTTCCGGCCGATTTGGCGAGCAACTTCTGGGCAATCTCTTTAACAAGAAACGGAGCGGGTAAGGTCAATGGACTGTACTTTAGACTTTCTGAAGCTTTGTTCCGTTGTCCCGGGTTCTCCACCCTTGCGTTAGAGAGACAAATTCTTACTCTTGAGTGCTAATGAAACAAATAAGATTTGCGGGTTATACCATAATGCCTAGGCAAAACTGTTCAGTTGAGTAGTGTCATCCAAGCGCAAAGATTGGTATATTTTATCGAGTGCATCCCAATCCAGCCAAACTTGCATCAGAAGAGATCACCGTGGCTTTTTGACATTCAACTTAGTCTAGCGAGCCGTGTTGAAATGGAGAGACAAGGGCGGAATTGCCGCCAACAACTAAACTTTAGTCCTCGCCTATGCTCCTGGCAATATCTGGTGGCATTAAGCTTGATTTTCTTGAGCTTGTCCTCAAGCGTGCAGACGGTCAGCCGTGCTGAGGTGTTTGACCCCGGAACCGCGACTTGGATCACGGAGTGTATCGACTGTCCTCGCTATTTCGATCGGATGTCTCCCCGTAGTGCTCAACTCGACTCCAGCGGCCGTCCGCACGTTGCATTTGGAGGCGATCATCTGTACTACAGCTATATGGATGCTGGTGGGAACTGGCTCTCAGACGTGGTCGATAACGCCCCACAAGTTGGCTTGTACGCAACGCTGGGATTAGACTCGGCCGATCATCCTCATATCATTTATCTCGATGAAGACAACCATGCCCTCAAGTATGCTTTTTACAACGGCACGGCCTGGCAAGTTGAACGTTTGCCAACCGGTCCTATTTCGCATCCCCACGCTTCCCTGGTCATCGGGGTAAATGATCTTCCGTACCTGAGTTTCTATGATAACGCCGCCAAAGACTTGATGTACGCCTTTCGCAACCTGTCTGGCTGGCAGGTGTCGACGGTCGATGCAAACGGCGATGTCGGGCAGTACAGTTCAATTGCTCTCGATAGCAATGGTTATCCGCATATTAGTTACCACGATGCTTCTCAAAATCGTCTCAAGTACGCCCATTTTAGTGGCACCGAATGGACAACCGAGCTATTTAACGATGAAGGCCAATCCGGCTATGGCTCGTCTCTGCGCATCGATCAAAACGACTATGCTCATATCGCCTACCGGGGTCAGGGGAGTGGCAATAATACGGCCTTGATGTACCGCTATCAAGATGCCGAGGGGTGGCATTTAGAGATCGCCGATGAAAGTCAGTTGCAGTGGTCCACCTACAGTGTTGGCTATTTTGTCTCTTTGCAACTCGATCAAGCTGGAGCGCCCCACCTCAGTTACAGTAGTAGTATTCACCGTTCACCGTACCCGTTCTATGACACCTATGAGTTGCGCTATGCTTACCGTAGCAAGGATAGCTGGCAAGTTGAATCGATTGACGCTTTTTTTGCCATGTACAGCACGCTCTTAATTGACGGGCCCGGTACGCCTCATATCCTTTATAAGGCTTTCAATGAACTCCATTACGTGATAAAGACAGGGTCGACTTGGGAGCATACGACCATAGATCGCAGCGGTCTGGTGGGCCAATATTCATCTCTGGCGTTGGACGCTTCGCGCAAACCCCACATAAGCTACCACGATAGCGAAGGTACAAGTGTGATGTACGCCACAAAGGGAGCCACGGGCTGGTCAGCCGAGCGGATTGATGGAGCCGGTAATCTCTCCGCAGACAAGACCACTTCTTTAGCCTTAACCGGAAATGGCAGACCTCATATTTTGTACGAAAATTCGGGCCGGATGACGCTCCTTAATTATGTGTATCTGACGGAAACGGGCTGGACCAGAACGTTGACGGGGATAGTTGGAGGCCGTGATTTTGACCTGGCTCTCGATGCCCAGCATAAACTGCATATGAGCTTCAAAACAACGAGTGCCGTCTTAGGATATTGTACGGGGGGGTGTGGATTTTCTGGAGGAATCGAGATCATCGATGATGAGCTATCAAATAGTGGAGGGCGTACTGCAATTGTGGTGGATAGGTCTGCGCGGGCGCACATCGCCTACCCCAAAAATGGATTAAGATATACCGGACCAACCTCAAGCGGTTGGTCCAGTACCACCGTTGATAGCAGTCCGGCAGATTATGTGTCGATCGCCCTCGACGCCGCCGGCGTCCCTCATTTCAGCTACTATGACGTCAATAGCGGTAATCTGAAATATGCTTACCAGGATGATGGAGGAGGCTGGCAAATTGAAACAATTGACCAGGCCGGCGATGTAGGCTTGCATACCTCCTTGGCCGTTGACGGGCGCGGTCACGTCCATATTAGCTACTATGATGCCACAAACGCCGATTTGAAGTATGCCTACTCTAACGGCTCCAGTTGGCAGGTCATAACCCTTGTGAGTGACGGTGACGTCGGCTCCCACAGTTCGCTGGCGCTGGACCTATTCGGTTATCCCTACATTGCCTATCACGACGCCACGTTAGGTGATCTGAAGATTATTTATGTACGGTTCACCCCGACGGATGTGCTCTACTTTCCCCTTGTCCAAAGCTAAATTATGATCCGGGTCCACTCTACTCGTCATTACTGGGTGGTGACCGCACCCCAGAAGTTGGCCGATTGCAGCACCTCGATGGTTTGGGCGTCATAGCGACCGGCCGGGTAGGCGAAGAAGCGAACCGGCTTGCCGATACGCTGCTCAATGGCCTCTTTCGAGCCAAGGCTCTCATAGACCAGAAAATCTCAGTCGCACCCCCGCAGGTCAGGGTGGCGGTAGCCATACGAGCCGGACTCCATCCTGGCCTTAACGACTTCTTCATCTCCATGCTGACCCGCTAACTAAGCCAATAATTGCTCTATGAACGCTTGCCGTCTCGGCGTCACTTGCCCCGCAATTTCATCAAAACTCGCCTCTGGATGCCCCCGTTCACCATTGATGCAATTCCTCCTACGTCTGCTCAAACGCTTGTTGCATTTCTCTCTTGGCTCTTTCCGGTCAGACTGCTCTCAATTTTCCTCCTCCTTGCTATATTGGTCCTCCCCACTCTACCGCTTTTTCTCTTCTCCTAAAATTTGCGACAGACTTGCATCATAAACTGATCAGGAAAATTTTCACAACCTGACCGGATTTAAAGATGTTTCAAACCGCTTTTATGCTAATATCGCTAAAATAAACTTTTTCTCCTAGTGTCACTTCGGTATTCTCTTTGTCATATCCTCCTTCAGGCGATGACCGCCTAAGTAGCCGCAATGGAGGCGGGGCTTGAAAGCAAAAAGTTCAATTGAGAATATTTGGCTCTTGCGCACTTTGTGTGAAAGCCAGTATGAACCAAAGGCTTGGAGGAGATTGGCAAGGTGTTGAGCTTTAGAGTTCAATACCGGGATGAATGAACTCATCTTTCCGCCGGCAGCATCCTTAAAGATCAAAGACATCTTGAGCTATGGCGCGGGTGGTGGGACCCGTCAGCGCTGAACTGGGGGGCGATGAAAAAGCGTCCAACGCGTTCATCACGTTGGCGGCCACGAACACGCCCACCCGCGCTTCAGGGTCGAAAAACAGCGAGGACTGGAAGTGGAAGTAGCCACCGTCGTGGTTAATCAAGGTATGTCCGTTGCTCTGGATAGTTTTCCAGCCCATGCCGTAGGTGTGAGGGACCGGTTCGGTCTGCATCAAGGCGATTCCCTCCGGCGAGAGCACAGAGACATCCTGGTACCGCCCCCCGTTCATTTGGACGATCACGAAATGGGCCATGTCCTCAGCGCCGGAGATGATGAAGCCAGCCGGGAGTTCGGCGCGGTGGTAGGGCAGCGTAACCGGGACGGGGATCCCGAACCACCAATGATGCCCCTGGGCCATCCCATTCTGCCTGGCCATAGCCCTTGAGGTAGATGATTTGATCGTCTTTCACAATCGCCAGAGCCAGGCCGGGAATACGCGCTGACTGCATCTTGGCCGTAATATAGCCATCAATGGCTTTGAAGTCGGTTTCATCACCGCTCGCCCGGGCGCCCCGGTGGAAAAAGCCAAGCCCAACCAGCAGAAGGCACGACCCTAGCGTAAAAATGAGGGTGCGGACGTGCTTTGGGTTCAAAGACCTCGTATTTTCGCCAGTTTTCATGATAAAGCTCTCCTTTTACAGCTCTAGGCGAATCGGACTCCTAACAGGCCTGTCACAAGGCCGGCAATGATGCCCAGTATGCAGAGCGCCAACCAGATTTGTTTATAACGCGGCTGGTTAAGGTAAGACCAGCCCACGAGACCCAACAGAATACCTTCAACCAAAAACCAGGGTTCAAACAGCACCAGGTCCCAGACCACATAAGCGTGCTCATTGATATTGAACGGACCTGATTCTAACTCAGCCACACCTGCCATTTGCAGGATCCGGTTGATAATTCCATAAATGCCATGCGAAGCGGCCACGGAGCAGCCTGCCAGGGTTATTGCTAACAGCAACCAGCTTAGGAAGTTTCGTTTCCTGAGATAAATAAAGGCAAGCCCAAGAAACCCCGCAGCGGTGAGAAATACGGAGGCAACCCAATTAATCATTTCCCACTGGGGCAATTCTAAGACAGACGGCTTTAGCAGCGACAGCCCGAGCCTGCCCCCAAGTGCCCAATAAAGGTGTGGCAGCATATAGGCGATTGACCAAATAAAAACCGCATAACCCGACCACACCAAATAGCGTGGTCGCGGCAGTTGAGGTTGCGAACTAGACAACCTGGAGACGTTTACTTGCTTCTCAATCATTTAGAGCCTTCTTCCTACCTCGTGATTACCTAATCCACCTACCATAGGGGCACCGATCACGCCGGTGGTACTAATAGGCCAGCGTTGCTCCACTCCCAGCGCCAACCCCCCCGCTGACCCCAGTAGTGCCGGGGCAATCGTCGCCCCGTTTGTTCCCAGGTTGAGATCGAGGGAGCACGCGAGAGCCGTGAAACCACCCAGGAGCGCCAGGCGGACAAACGTTAGACCCGCCGCACTCTCTATCAACAGGAGCTTACTCAATACAAAGGCCGTGGTTATGAGGGACACGCCTCAACGAACCCGCTCGGGTTGCGACAACCTACCTACGAGGAACTGCTCCCACGTCCTGGTACCGACGGCGTGCTCGGGAGCGAGATTCGCACCGGTCCGCAGCGCCCGAGCCGCCTTTCCCGGCAGCAAAGCGGCAGCAGAAGCCGGCGCCGGTGGATTCGCTCCAGGTATCCGCGGATCAGCTCGGCCGTGCCGTATATGCATGGTCTCGCAGGAGAGACGTAATCGAAAGCTTGGACCACAATTAGCCTTGACCTCTTGGGTCAGGCCAGGCAAACAATCAGCAATGAGGCTTGAGCTGAACAAACCCTGGGTGGGGAAGAAGAAGTTTGATACTGCTGACCATCCCAGCGCCGCTGATGATCAGTTTACCTACCATCTCATTGAAGATACTTGAGCAAAATTCTTAACCTGTTTAAGCCTATCACATCAGGAACGGCAGGACATCCACCAGTTAGGCGATTGTGGTTCATCCACCTGAGTAAAAAATGATAAGGACAGTAAGTTACCTGCATTAGTAATATAGAGAAAGGAGTGGTTGCTACCATCGCCCCGCCGTTCGACCCGCCCATGCCGGGGGCAGGCTATTTTTGGCCGGGAGGCAAGCCTAACTGACCACTGGCGGCAGCAGCAAATCTTATTGGTTTCGCCGGACAGTGTCTGAGCCTGGTAGGTGGTCACCGGAGGGTGGCACACGAGCCGTTAGGTGAGGCGCCTGCCTCTTCGATTGGTTAGCTGCCGGACTGTCGGATTGCCCGATGTAATTTGGAGTGCTTTGTTTTACAATTGAATTTAAGGTGTTCGTTTGTGGAAACTGGGGAGCGACGCGTTACCGACGGAGAAGAGTGGAGACTATGACCCGACAAAAAAACGGCAATCCGTTGCCCTGACTGCTGAAAAGTTACACCTTCTAATAATACGTTTGGAGGATGACCCTACACCCCCCTTGC
>CALMIS010000077.1 GCA_937864185.1 uncultured Chloroflexota bacterium | reverse complement strand
CTGCAAACGATCGGCGTGCCGGTAGACGCCTACCTTATCTGCGAAGGTCAATGGTTGGGCTTTAATGCCGCCAGCGCCCACGATCTGGATATCGATCATTTTGAACAAATTCTGACCGCCTACCGGTATATTCCGGGTGAAACCTTGACCGCAGAGCAGGTTCAGCTCCTAACTACGGCCATTGAGCTCTACCGCGGCGATTTGCTCGACGGGCTGTATTACGACTGGTTGTTGGAACCGCGTGAATACCTGCGCCAACTCTACCTGATCGGCCTCGACAAACTAGTGGCCTACCATGAACGTGAGGGAGCCTTTGAGCAAGCCCTGCATTTCTGCCAAGCTATGCTGGCAGTTGACAATTTTGTGGAGCAGGTCCACCAACGGATCATGACCCTCTATTGGCGGCTGGGCAATCGCCAGGCCGCCCTGGCCCAATACCGGCAGTGCCGGCAGATCTTACAGGCGGAACTCGAGGTGGCGCCCACCCCCCAGACTGACCAGCTTTACCAACGCATCTTGGCCAATCAACCGCCGGACCCTCTGCCGGGTCACCACCTCGGTGTTTGGCTAGGGGCTGGCTCTCCTCCGGTTCAAGTGACCGTTCAGGATACATTTCAACAGATCGCCCAACTCCGGCTTACCCTGGAAGAAATGCACGGTGCCCTTAACGCGCTCGAAACCCGCCTCACCGGACTTCTGGCTAGTCCGGGCAAGGTGATCCAGCCCACGGCTAATGGGTCTGGGTCAGCCCTATCGCGGCCCCGTAACGGTCGAATCACCGCCAATCAGCAATGAATAGTGATCAAAAGACGCTTTGCTTGCCATTTTTAGACCCTTAAAAGACGCTACAAAGACGCCTGGGTTGTATAGTATAGACGGTACAGATAAATGACCTTGCCATCCCAAGTGGAGAGAGATTTAGCCCGTTTTACCTAATTGAATATAAGCCAAGCATTTTCTTATCCGCTGCTGAACATCGACAAGCGGTCTACTCCAGCGTTTTTACCTTCACCCTGTTGTCCCCTTTCGCCTCCCCATCCCTAATCCATTGCGCCTTACCATATCTTATTCGCTTCAACCGATCTCGCTTTGCTTGAAGGTTGGTGGTTGTTACACCCAACTACTAAGGGTAACACCTTAGTAAGCGTAAATTACTGGAAGTCGTTCTCAAGGATTAAAAGGACTGTAGAGTGCAAGACTATCTGCACGCTTTTATCGTTCGGATTTGGGGTGAAGCCACGGACCATAAAGGTCAGGTTACCGTCTGGCGCGGCTCCGTTGAAGAGGTCGGCAGCCAGCAGCGCTTCTACTTTGTTGACCCGCAGCAAGCCTGCCAATTTATACGGGACAAGATTGGCATGACAAGCACTGGCTCAACCCGCTCAAAGACCGATGTTGGTGATGGTGGAGAGGAATGACATTAACTGATACGATTCTGGCCGAAGCCGAATCGCAGCCCAACCGCCCTTATTTAACCGCCCTCATCTCCGCCTTGCAGCGCCTTGACAACCTGCTGCAGCAAGCGCTCGAAGCCGCGCCGCAGCTTCACGGCGCCGAGGCGGCGGACGACCTGTACCGGGGCCTATACGTCTCGCCGCAAGAAGTCGAGCGCCTTCTGGCGCGTGAGCCGGCCACACCGCTCCTCTACACCGCCGAAGTTGACGCCGCCACGCGCCTGACCCCCACTGGCGAGCCTGAGACCAGACTCGATCGCCTCTGGCGGGGTCTCAACTTGACGGCCTTCGAGATTGACCTCATCCTGCTGGCTCTGGCCCCGGAACTCGACCGGCGCTATGAGCGGCTGTACGCCTATCTGCAAGATCACGTTAGTTGTCGCCGGCCCAGTATCGACCTGGCGCTGAATCTGCTGTGCCCGGATGTGGTGGCCAAGCTCGACCGCCGCCGCCACTTTGATCCGGAGGCGCCGCTCCGGCGCTTCCACCTGATCCAGCTCGGACCCCCACCAAACACGGACAACCCCACCTTTCTGGCCCAACAGTTCATGCTCGACCCCCAAATCGTGCGTTTCTTGCTCCACCAAGACGCGCTGGATGAACGATTAATTCGATTTACGGAATTGCTAAGTCCGTTCGACAACTTGACCGAGTCGCCGTTGGCGGCTGAGCCGCAGCGCCGGCTGTTGTCGCTGATTGAGCAGGCCTGGCAGTCAGGGCAGCCGCTGAGACTGTATTTCCAGGGACTGCCGGAGACCGGCCAGCGCGAGACTATGGCCGGGTTGGCCGGCGCCTTGGGGTTGCCGCTGCTGGTGGTTGACCTGGTCCAAGCCCTGGCTCATTCGCCTGATTCTCGTGAAATCTTTCAACTCATTTTTCGTGAAGCCTGGCTCCACAACGCTTTGCTGTACCTTGAAGGCGCCGATGCGTTACGAGAGGCGCAAAACCTCCCGGCCGGCAAGCAGTTCCGGTCCCTGTTGGCAGCGGATTCCGGCGTCACCGTGTTGAGCGGGACGGAAAGCTGGGCGCTCGCCGGGCCTGAGCCGCTGGGCTTGATCCCGGTTCGCTTTGAGCGGCCCAACTTTGTCCAGCGGCGAACCTGGTGGCAGACCCACCTCGCCCGGCTTGGCCTGGCCTTGCCTCCGGCCGAATTAGATAGGCTGACCGGTCGTTTTCGCCTGACCGCGCCTCAGATTGCCGAGGCGGCGCTGACGGCGCATCACACGATCCGCCTCCGGCCGGCTGCTCCCGCCCAAAATGGACAGACCAAAAACCACGACCCGCGCCTCTCCGAGGCGCTGTTCGCCGCTGCCCGCGGTCATTCGGGCCAGCAGTTGGCCGCTTTAGCCCACAAAATCAGCCCGCGCTACCGCTGGGCCGACCTTGTCCTGCCTGACGACTCGCTGCGGCAGTTGCGCGAGATTTGCCAGCGGGTGGCCCAGCGCCACCGCGTCTTTGAAGACTGGGGCTTTGAGCACAAGCTCTCGCTGGGCAAAGGCGTCAACGCTCTGTTTGCCGGTCCCAGCGGCACCGGCAAGACCATGGCCGCTGAGATCATTGCCCACGAGTTGGGGCTGGATTTGTACAAGATCGACCTGTCGGGCGTGGTTAGCAAATACATCGGCGAAACCGAGAAGAATCTGGACCGCATCTTCACCGCCGCCGAAGACTCCAACGCCATTCTCTTTTTTGACGAGGCCGATGCCCTGTTCGGCAAACGCTCCGAGGTGCGGGACTCGCACGACCGCTATGCCAACATCGAAATCAGCTACCTGCTGCAAAAGATGGAAAGCTACGACGGTATCGCCATCTTGACCACCAACCTGCGCCAAAACCTGGACGATGCCTTTGTGCGGCGCATGGCCTTTACCGTCCATTTTCCCTTCCCCGACGAGGAGAGCCGGCTGCGCATCTGGCAAGGGGTTTGGCCGGCTGAGGCTCCGCTGGCCGCAGAGATCGACTTAGCAGGGCTGGCCCACCAGTTTAAATTGAGCGGGGGTAATATCAAGAATGTGGCTCTGGCCGCGGCCTTCCTGGCTGCCGAGACGGGCGACCGCATCGAGACGCGGCATGTGCGGCAAGCGATCCGCCGCGAGTATCAGAAGATGGGGAAAAGTATCCCCGAGGCAGAATTGGCCGAACGGCTAGGGGATCGGGATGGCGCCGAATAGATATGCCCGAAGTGACCGGACGACGACCTCGACGGGGCGTCCGCAATCAGCGCCGGCCAATGGTCCGGCCAGGCAGAGGCAAGCTCAGCCTGAGGTGCTGGCGCTTCAGAACGCAGCCGGTAATCAGGCTACGGCCAGCCTGCTCGGCGGTACGGCGCCACCGGCAGTGGCGCCGGCGTCACGAGCCGAGCGCAGAGAATTCGTCCGGCTCACTATCGATTTCCTCAGCCGGAGTTCAGATTACTATCAAGACGAGCAAACGCGTGTTGACCCGGCGACTTTTGAACGGCTGATCAATAGCTGGTACCTGATGGTTGTGGACCGAGAACGAATGATCGATCTTCATCTCAACGGCGAGGCCTTACTGACCAGAGAACTGCGATCGGCCTACATCGCTGCCATCCGTCCGTTGATGGCCAGAGCCGCCAGCGTCTTCGGCAAAGACGAAGGGGATCTGTACCGCGAGAACAACGGCCGGATTCCCATGTGGGCCTGGCCAACGCCTCACCATCTGGAAACAGGCATTACCACCCCGATCGCTGCCGGACGGGCGGCTGACCTGATTTCGGGCGCCGTCTCGTTTACGACCAATGGGTTCCAGGTCACAGTGGCCCCAGACCAAGTTGTGCCCAAACTTGGCGATCGCGCAGAGACAACTTTCTCTTTCGAATGGGGGTCTGTCCGTTACAGGCAGAGCCAAGGTCGCCATCAAAGAATCATATCTTTCAGCGGACCGGGCACACCCTCAGTTGAAATTAAGACTTCCTATGGTCGTCGAGTCAATGCCGCCTTCCCGTCCGAGTACGGGCGGGGGACAACCCCGGCCGATGTGGCCGGTGGCAAAGTGACCCCGCACAGCACAAGTCTTGGTTTTCACGAGGAGCAGCACGGCCTGGACTTCGTCGAGTTTCTGGAACGCCACCCGCCGCCTCAGTTTACCGGCACTGTCGGCATGGCCGTGCCCCAGTTTCAAGCGGCGATAAAGCAATGGGTCAATGCGACCCAAGCCTACTCAACCCAAATGAACGACTACAGCATCCAACGAACAGACTGCGTCGGCATAACCATTGACCAGTACAATCAGGCCCGGGCCAAGCCGGGGACTCACATCAAGCTGCAATGTCATCCTTGAATGAAAGCGATCATTTTGAGCAGTAGATCCCTATGACCGGACCGACTTCAACAAAAACGTCACCAACCAAAGACGCTAAGTTGGCTAACGGCCATTCACAAGAACAGCCGCGCCAACCCACCCTTGCCGGTCCTCAGACCGACATCCTGGCCCTGCAAAGCGCAGCCGGCAACGGTGCTGTCAGTCAGCTTGTTCAGTCCGGAGGCGGCCGGCCCCTGGCGCCCGACGTTCGCCGCTTGATGGAAACGCGCTTTGATTATGATTTCACTCAAGTACGCGTTCACACTAACGGTCGGGCCGCTGCTTCGGCGGGCGATCTGAGCGCACGAGCGTACACGGTCGGGCAGGAAATTGTGTTTGGTCAAGGATACTATGCACCCCATACTCAAGTTGGGCGTCAGTTATTGACTCACGAGTTGGCCCATGTGGTCCAGCAAACCAGTGGCTCGTTTCGAAGCACTGAGAGCCTTGAGCACGAAGCTGAGCGCGCCGAGCAAGGAGTTATTCCAGCGGTTCATTCCGGTGTGTCGTTCAGACCTGTGTTACAGTTGTCGCCCGAACGCGCTACGAGATTGATCATTGTCGTGAGTGAGGGGAGAAATCGGGCCAAATTTACAATTATCCGCGATGAAGGTGAGTCGCTTTCAGCCTCAGGCACTTCGAGTGGCCTCAGTCCGGGTGAATACCGGGTCGCCTATGACACAGAACACCGGCAGATGTTCTTCAGGGCTGCGGATGGCTCACCACTACCGGAAATGTCCCGTTTTTATATTAATATCCCAGGAACAGCGATTAAGATGCATAGGTTACTCCGTGCGACAACGGAACCGATCCCGATGCAGGTTCGCATTGGTGAAGCGGGCGGTGGGAAAGCAAAGGGAAAAGCAGGTGAGACTGGTACAGAAGCCATCAAAACTGCGAGTGACAGATCTAAGGCGGTTCGGCTCGCTGTGGAGGAAGAGGAAATTTCCAAACGACTGGCCAAGCTTACGGCCGACAGAAAAGCAAAAGAGGAGGTCGATCCCAAAGAGTTGGTTCGTCTCTACCGGATGCTAATTGAGGCCGTTCGCGATCCGCAATCTGCACGTAGTAGCGGCCGCTCTATGGTACGTTTCGCACGCTTTTTGGAGAAGAACAAAGATAAAATCGAAGGTATCCTCAGCGGGAAGCCACCTGGTGTGCTCACCTTGGAGAAGATCCAGCAGATCATTGCCGAGTATGATAAATTTATTGCCGCTGAACCCGTGGAAGAAGACGGAAAACCATCAGCAACCCTGAAGGATTTCGAGCAAGAGTTTCGTTACGACCCGGGGTGGCAACGGCTTTCCGAAGAGGACCGTAAGCTCCTGATCGAGTACGCCAAACTGCGACCGGATGAGGTTACCGACCAGAAAGTCGACTTCACCCACGTCACCACAGACATGAAGGTGTCGCTGGCACTGAAGCTGTCCTGGGGGAGTTGGCCCAGAGAAATTGCCGAAGCTGCCAAAAATGCTTTTTCTGATCCGTGGTTCATCATCACCCTCATCACCATCGTAGGTATTTACGTCGGTCTATGGCTCACCCCAGATCCCAGCTTGGTCACTAAGGTGCTCGCAGGAACGCTTACAGTCGTTTTGCTAGCCCAATTTGCGTGGGACGATATCTACGGCTTGGCCAGGGCATGGATGGAACTGCGCGGCAATTGTGCCAGGGCAACTAATGTCAGACAGCTTAAAGCTGCGGGTAACAAATTTGCCAAGAAAGTGGGCGTTGTCGGTTTTGATATTTTAATGTTTATCGTGATGTGGCGTGTAGGCAGGCGTGTCGGCCCGAAGGTTCGGAAGTATGGAGTTGAACGTGCGACCACGCGTGCGAAAGCGAAACTGGCTGAGGCAGAAGCCAAGCCGGGTAGTGGCAAGAGGTTGAAGGCGACAGCCGAGACAGCCGAACTGCTCAAGAGGGCAAAGTCAGAAGTGCCAGATCCCAACAACCCATCGTCTGTACTCGACGCACTGTCGAAACTGCTTCCCAAGAATGCACAAGAAGGTTTAATCAAGTTCCGTTCTACGACAAAGAGCGGTGACGCCAAAGTACTCCGTACTCTTGAAGGCCAAACTCGCGGAGGGCTTGACATCACACATTTCCTAGCGGAAAAGGCTTTGACCCCAGAGGCCATCCGCGCAACTAAAGCAGAGGTGTTGAGTCGTTATGCCGAACTTACTTGGCTGCGGCTGATTGAAATTGAAGCTATTAAAGATCCAGTGTTGCGAGCAGAGTCGCGCGCTGCCTTGATAGAAAACCTGCGGGTGCGTTTGACCGAACTAGGAATCCTCAGAGATCCGAAAGTGATTGAGGCAGCTAAGGCGCGGAACTTGCAACAGCTTCGGGCAGCCATCGCGGAGGCTGCGGCACGTGCTCAGATGCTGGCGAAACATTCGGGGGCAAAAGGAATACGAGTGCTCGGTAACCTCGAAGTAGTAAGAGAAGTGCCACAGCGAACAGTTGCCGAGTGGCAGGCGGCCAAAAAGGCTGCTGGGGAAACCCCAGATGTTGGAAAGCTCCGTTGGGTGGGTAGAAAACTCGGGGGGGAAGTCGTTGCGGAGATTGATGCCCTGGCTACCATGGAAACATCTTCGGGGAAACTTCGGCCGCTTGAGATTTCCGAAATCAAGGCTGCGGAGTCAACCACGGGAGCGCAGGCGACTGCACAACTTAACAAGGCAGTAGCCGCCTTAGAAGCTGTGCAAAGGAGAGCTTCTAGCGGTCCAAATCATATACTCACCGAGCGTACTGGCTCTGCAAGACTAGGATCGAACTTGACCAGTCGACTCGATCTCTCAAACATCAGTTCTGTTATGCGGAGCACTGTCGGTCTTGCTGGTAAAACGGGCTTCACTGGAGAGCTACCCTTCTCGAATCAAGTGCTGTCAGAACTGGCCAAGTCCATTGCCAGACATGGCCTACCACCCGAGAAACCTGCTCGGATTCCGCCTATGTCGTCGGAACGACTCAAGAGACGGAAAAAGAGGAATAGCGGGCAATGAATTCACAGGCGACTCCCGGGCGGTATTCAAACTGATTGAATGCGATTTGGGAAACGTCTGCAAGAGTTATGAAATGATTCACCATCTTGACAACATTCTGAGAAACCTATTCTTAAATAACATCGCCGAGTTGGCCCACGAAGCCCAAATCGGCTTTCAGCCGCCGGACGATACCTGGCGGCAGCAGGTGAGCGGGCTGCAGAACACGGTCCTCAACCTCTACCTGGTCGACCTGCGGGAAAACCGTGAGCTGCGCTCCAATGAGCGAGTCCGGTCAACCCAAAATGGTGTCGTTCAAGAGACCCCGGCGCCGCGGCGGCTGGACTGCCACTACCTGATCAGCGCCTGGAGTCCGGGCACGG
>CALMIS010000076.1 GCA_937864185.1 uncultured Chloroflexota bacterium | reverse complement strand
TCGGAGCGTGCGTTCAAACAGTACATCTTCTCAAAGCTGGCTGAAGTGAGCCTGGGCGTTTTGCACGCTTTTCAGGTCAACGGCTGGCAGCAAAGGAAAGATAAACCACTAAAAGATCCAGAACCTTCCCAGTCGGACGGACCAAAAAAATTAGGTTCGTGGTATAATCCGACTAGCTGACATAGTGCTCGTACAATATTTCGCTATGAATTTGCGCAAATCTGTACTTAGTTATTGCTCGTACGATCAAGAATTATAAAGGTGAGGTGAATATATTGGGACGACTAGGGCTCGCCTACCACGATTTGGCCAAGTTCAACCAAGCCCTTGAGTGTTATGAAGAGGCTTTGACTATTTCTCGCGAGTTCAGTAACCACGAATACGAGGGCGTAATTTTGGGATACCTGGGTCTCACTTATGGCGTGTTAGGATTTTGGGATCAGGCGATCAAGTACTTAGAGAAGGCCTTAACTATAGCTTCAGATTTGCGAAGACGTGGACTTCATTTGGGAGATCTGGGCACTATCTACTACCATCGAGGTGAGGCGGAGTCGGCCATTAAGTACTATGAGCAGGCGTTAACGCTTGCCAGAGAAATCAGTGGACGGCGTAATGAAGGTTCTTGGCTAGGTTACTTAGGACGCGTCTACCGGCATAACGGGCAGGTAGAGGAGGCCATTGAGTATCATCTGCAGGCACTGGACATTGCCCGGGATATCGGCCACAAGCGCAATGTGGCTATCCATTTGGGAGATCTTGGTCAGGATTATTTCCAGAAGAAAAATATGGAGCTTGCGCTTGACTATTTGGAGCAAGCGCTAGAAATAAGTCGTGAGGTGTGGGATCGACGCCATGAAGCCATCTGGTTGGGTTGGCTTGGAGCTATTTATAAGGAGCAAGATAGAAGAGAGCTGGCAGAGCAAAAATTGCGACAATCTCTAACCATCTTTAAAGAAATAGAGATGGAATTATCCGGTAAAAGGATTAAGTTACGCAGTGCTATTTAGGTTCAAAAATGTTTGGATGATCTAATATGCCATTGACGGTTCAAAAATACTGATTGGCTTCGGAGACGACCCGGTCAGAATGATGGCTGTCGCCCGCGAGTCGACCTTGGCTAACATTTGCAGGACCTGATTAGTCACAACCGCTGCCCGTCACCGCACTGTATTCGCTCCAGCGGGCGATGGGTCCACATCAAACTGAACCGATCTACATTATCGCGCCGATTACCTGCAAACGCCGGCTTCTTCTGAAGCCGGCGTTTCTACCGCCGAGCCGTAACTCGTGCTCGCCGGGCGGCAGCGCAGGCAAACCGGGCCAACGCTCCAGGCCGCCTGTCACGCCTGCCTCTTTGCCCCGGAAACCTCCGGCGAGCGAAGCCCAAATTTTGGGGTCGCTCTACCATAGTCCGGATCAGGGCGTTCAGCGACTTGGCCTTTTTTGAGTAAGGCGTTTACGCAGCGACAAGAACACAACATAAGGCTGAGGTTTTGGAAAAATGCCATCTAACTCAGCATTCGTCTCAAAATCCATTACCTGGCCCGACCTGCCGCCCGAAGTTTAAGAGTCGGCCACGTGCCTCACTTAACTGTGGAAAACGGGAGTGGCGAAACGACTCGCTCCGCTCCCGTTCGTGAATATGCTGAAGAGAGACTGCCACAACATTTTGATATCTATCTACTCTTCAAGCACGGTCTTTTAGCTTACGAACTCCACTGGTTGTTACCAATATGGAGGACGGCGGGCTGACATGATTGCTAGCACGGACCCACCACCAAGAATAAACCCTAGCAAGAATACAATGATAATCAGTAACGTCCAGGCTTCGGCTGACATTTTTTTCTCCTTGTGTAGCTGCAGACATCTTCCACAAACCGTTTGGTCAAGCGGGAACAACCGCCGTTTCTATATTAAGAGAGCTAAGCCCACTTAACCGGTTTATTTCTTTACAAAAGAAACTTTTTTTAAATTTTTAGCTCTTATAAATAAGGGAAGAGAAAAACGGGCAAATTCTATGGGGGGGTAAAAAATTAGTATGCATCGTCATAAATCATTGGATGAATGTCTTCAACCCTGGTACAGCGATGAAACTGAAGAGCGCCTAATAGGGGTTTCGAATCTATTTGCCTTTCAGGGAGATTGGGTTGAGAAACAGATTAGCAAGCAGATGAAAGGTCAAGCCCCAGAGCATGAAACCATCTGGATTGCGGATCGTTTGCGGGAGCGTCTTGACAGTATGTTGACGCGAGAGACAGTTAAAAAGACCCCGAAAGGGATTTTTTTTAGCTCCTTGAAATTTGCCATCACTGATTATCGGCGCTGGTCAAAGAAGCAAGCCCGGATTGTTAACGATGCCCAACACGAAATTAACGGAAAGTTTCAGGAAATCGAGTCCGTTCTTATTCGAAAACAAGAAAATGAAAAATGCCTTGATGCCTTTCTAGCCGGCATTAACGCCTCATCCGGGCCGAAGCAGGCCATGCTACAAGCGATTTATTATGGATTGCAATATAAACCTCATGAAATCAAAACACTCATTGGCGGAACTGTCGAGAATGTCAAAAGCACCATCGCCAAAGCCCGGCCCAAACTTAAGACCGATGTGATCTATTCCCTAGAAAATTCCACGCCTGTTCGTCCCAATCTATGGGATGAGAAGTTGCCGCACGCCCCACCAAATTCCATCCGCTTTTTCAACTGTATCAACAGTTCACCTGTCTTTGGTCCCCACTCTCTTTTACAACTCAAACATGACTTTAGTTTAGGCGACCTCCCTGTGCCGGAAATGCTAATGAGCATGACGAGAGTCAGTATCGAAAACAAGGAGTTTTTTGGATTTCTCGATTTTGTATTTTGGGAAAACTTTCCCAAGGCATTGTGGGAAGGATCCCCCTTATATTACGGCACTTACAAATTTCTCCTCTCCGAAGATGGATCTGAAATTAAAGAGTTGTGCAAATGCGCGGAGATGGAGGTCTCTTTAACGCAGCGGCTGCTTGGACAGTCGCTACCACCCGTGTGGGAGTGGCGGGGGTCAATAAATGGTGTGGAAGTTACCTTACGCAAAAACTGCCGGAGCCGGTTGACCGAATATGCTGGTCGGCTAGTCAGAAGCAAAGCCCGTACGTTTAACTACGGGCTTTTAATCATCGATCAAGACTAAGGGATTTACCTGGAGATTGCCTTAATAAACCTGTGACTCAAAGACGCCTCAACAAATCGGTGACATACTGTCGGAGGCCCTCTTGATGTCGAGCGGCTTCCTCCAAGTATGTTTTTTCTGAATCGTTAAGGGGATCAATAAGTTCTTCACCTTTAAGGTCAACCTCTGGTCGGGCAAGGAAACCCGGTGGTGGTTCTGGAGAGGGGGGGTATAGTCCCAATCTTTCAGCAAGGATACCGTAAATTGTCTCGCGAGCCGCGCTTTTAGAGCCGCGAAACCCTCGCCGCTCATCTTCCAGGTGTTGAAGTTCCCTTGCTTTTGGATTGTTGTTCCATAAATCCGATAACCTTTCTGGTGGAGTCAATAAGGTGTCCGAGCCACGCAGAATCGGGAGATGGGCTATGCACAAGGTGGGAAGAAAAATTTGTAGATCGCTACTAATAAGTGCCGACCAGATTAATGTTTTATCCCAGGCCATTCT
>CALMIS010000075.1 GCA_937864185.1 uncultured Chloroflexota bacterium | reverse complement strand
TCCGGGCTATCCGGGATCGCGGCTATCAAAACCGAGTGATGCTCATTATTCGGCTGGATGGGCCGGATAGCGGGGCCAACGTCAACGTGTTTGATCCCAACAGTCTGGTCAAATATGAGTTAGCGATCGCAAAACTGATCCGCTATCTAGAAGCCGTCCTGCCGACCGTGCCCTTCAAGATTGCCTTAGGCAACGAGCCTGACCTGCCCAAAGAGCGCCAGTGGAGCAGCCCCGACGTTGAGCCGCGCACTTATACTTTGGACACCTTTGCCCCGGCGACCGGTGCTTTTATGAAAAAGATGGCTCGCCTCCGCCCGGATGTAACCTTTATCTGCCCGGCCTTATCCGGAAATCTGAAATACGAATATCTGGCGTACTATCGGGCTTTCTTTGGCGCAGACCGGCCGGCCAACCTGGTTCCCGGGATGCACGGCTACGCCGCCGACGTGGCGACTCTGCCGGCCGGCCAAAAGAATCTGCTCGAACAGCAGGCCGAGGCGCTGCGGCTGTGGGGCAAATTTCGCCGCATCTCCGGCACCGAAATCGGCTCCGGCAATCCGCTCGGCGATATCGAATCGCTAAGCGACAAAGGGTACTTTGAAGATGGAGTCGCCTGGCTGCTGCTCAGCACCGAGCACCGAACGCCGCCGGGTCAGGATAACAACTGGAAATTCGTCATCGACCCGCGCGCCAACGATCCCACGGCCCGCTACCTGGCCGATATCGTCAATCGGACCCAAAACCGCGTTCTCAGGAACATCCGCGAGTGGGATGGAGCCGGCCTTCAGATCCTACGGGGGCACGGTGAGCCTCGGTCGGCCTATGACGCGGATTATATTGAGCACAACACGCCGCCCACGATGATCGCCGGGCAGACCAATGCGGTCCAATTCACTCTGCGCAACTCCAGCTATCGCACCTGGCCGGCCGGCGGGCCAAATCCGGTCCGGCTGGGCTATCACTGGTACACCAGCAGCGGTCAAGAAGTACCCGCCACCTTGTGGGACGATCATCGCACCCAACTGCCTTACGAGGTGCTGCCCGGCGACCAAGTCACGCTCAACTGTAATCTCGGCGCGCCTCGCCAGCCGGGCAGTTATGAACTTCGCTGGGATTTAGTGGAAGAGATGCGAACCTGGTTTGCCTGGCAAGGCGTCGAAACTTTAAACATCGCTGTCACAGTGAAGCCGGAAGTACCTACCCCCACGCCGCCGCAACTCACGGTGAGCGCCAGCCACAACAATCGGCTTGATGGGCCGGACAACTTGCGGCAAGCCATCGATGCCAACCCTTACACTCGCTGGAGTTCGAGGCAGCCGCAGCAACCAGGTATGTGGTTCCAGATCGATCTGAGCCAGACTCAGACGGTCAGCCAGATCCGTCTGGTTCAAGATAGCTCCCCCCGCGATTATCCGCGCGGTTACGTGGTGCGTGTTTCAACCGACGGCCAGGCGTGGCAAACCGTGGCCGAGGTGCCGCAGAACCAGCCGCCACTCGATGTCATTTTCAGCCCGCGCCCGGTGCGTCTCATCCGCATTGAACAAACGGGCAGCGACTCGATCTATTGGTGGTCGATTCATGCGGTTGAAATTTCGAGCGAGATCAAGATCAGCGCCCAGTCCAGCCACAACAACGTCTTGACCGGCGCAGACAATGTGGCCCAGGCCGTCGATGGCCAGCCGGATACCCGCTGGAGCAGCCGGGCTTTGCAGCAGCCAGGGATGTGGTTTGAACTCGATCTTAAGCAGTTGCGGAATATCAAGGGGCTGAAGTTGGATACCGCAGGCTCGCCCAACGACTATCCGCGGGGATACATCGTTCGACTGTCGCCGGATGGGCAGCAATGGCGTGAAGTGGCCCGCCAGGATAACAGTGACCGGGCGCTCGACCTCAACTTTGCCGCCCAACCGGCCCGCTATATTCGCGTTGAGCAGACGGCCAGTGCGGACCGCTGGTGGTGGTCCATCCATGAGGTTGCCGTACGTTATGATGACTCGAGGCTGGTGATCACGGCGACCGCCAGCCACAACAATGTCTTAAGCGGGGTCGATAATCTAACCCAGGCCCTCGATGACCAGCCGGACACGCGCTGGAGCAGCCGGGCCTTGCAGCAGCCGGGGATGTGGTTTGAACTCGATTTGAACAGTATCCAAACAGTCAAAGGGCTTCAGCTCGATACGGCAGCTTCGTGGCAGGATTATCCCCGGGGATACATCGTCAGTATTTCGCTAGACCGCCAGCAGTGGACAGAAGTGGCTCGCAAAAACAACAACGATCGCGCTCTGGATGTAAACTTCGAACCCCGAACCGCCCGCTACATCCGGGTGGCCCAAACGGGTCAATCCGATCAATGGTGGTGGTCGATCCACCGGGTTGAAGTTCGGACCTGAATTTAGAAGGAAGGACACTAGATGAGAACAGCTAGTTGGGGACTCATTTTATTGAGTTTACTTTTGGCTTGCAGTGGCCCGTTAGCCCTGGCACCGGCGACGCCAACTCCCTCCCCGCCCCCCACCAAAACCCCAACCCGGACCGCCACGGCAACGGCTACGCCACCCCCGCCACCAACTGACACCGTCACGCCAACACACACCCTTCGCCCGACCAGAACATCCACCCCAACCGATACGCCCGAGCCCACGCCAACCCACACGCCCACGCTCGAGCCTCCCACGTCGACCCCGGTCCCACTTCAGGTTGAGCCGGTAGCGGAGGCCCCTACCGCCGAAGAAGAACCCACGCCGGAGCCGGAACCCGCAGAAGCGGACACCGCCAACTTTGATTTCCGGATCGCTTCCTGGCGGTTGTGGCCGCTGGCGCTCAACAGCGGCTGTGCTAAAGGGATGCACAGCATCTTCATTACCGTCTTAGATGTGACCGGCAATCCGCTCAACGACATTGTGGTGGGCGATACCTGGAACAACGTGGAAGTCATGACCGGCAGCAAGGGGGTTGGCAAAGCTGAGATAAATCTTTGGACAAATACGATGGCGCTCATCGTCAAGCGGGATGGTCAGGGTCAGACCTACACGAGTGAAGTCAGTTTCCCATTCAGTTCATATATGACGACTATTCCCAACGATCAGATGATTCAAGCCGGATACTGTGCCAATGAAATAGAATGTGACTGGAAACGACAGCACGACTCTTATTTCTGTGGTGGGCACTATTCTTGGGAAGTCATCTTTCAAAAAACCTATTAACCTAATCTTTTGTTCAAAAATGGTCGACAAAGACCATTTTAATAGCAATATTTTCCAGTTACCTCGTTCGAAAACTTCTAACCTTTTTCAAATGTCCGACATTCCCTACAGACAGCCCAGCTATTTTTGATTATTATTAAAGCAATCTAAATTATTGCGCAACGGTGTAAAGCCTATAGTAGACTCCTGTCCCTTGGGCCACAATACTCCACGCTTTCGTTATGCCTGCTTCACTGTGCCCTCAGGTGGAAGCCAAAAAACTAAAGGAGAGAAATCGTGGACATTTTGCATTGGAAGAAGATCTTGTTGATTGATGATGATCCTTACCTACTTGAGTTAATCGCGCATATTTTCACTACCCGTACAAGCGCGCAAATTTTCACGGCGCCCAACGGCTCGGAGGGACTGCGACAGTTCTTTGATCTGCGGCCTGATCTTGTCATTTTAGATTTAATGATGCCGAAAATCGATGGCTGGGCAGTGTGTGCCCAGATCCGGCAACTGTCCAATGTCCCGGTCATCTTTTTTACAGCTTCGAGTAGAGAAGAGGACGTTGTGCGGGGTTTGGACAGCGGGGCTGTGGATTTTATTACCAAACCGGTTAAGCCTAAAATCCTGCTAGCCCGCGTCCGGGCCGCGCTCCGTCAGGCCGAAAGTTCTACCCTGATAAAGAAGCACAGAGTTTATCACGATCAGTACTTAACCATCGACCTGGCCGCGCACCGAGTCACGGTTCAAGACAGGCCGGTAAAATTGAGTGCCACCGAGTTTAAATTACTGGCCTACCTGTACCAAAATGCGGGACAGGTGCTAACCTCAGCCCAGATTCTATCTTACGTTTGGGGCGACTCCTACCAAAACAATGTGGAATACGTCCATGTCTACGCCTCTCACCTAAGAAAGAAGCTGGAAAGAAACCCTAAAAAGCCGGAATATTTATTGACCGAGCATGGGGTTGGCTATCGGTTTGACAAAAAAAGTTATGAGTCACACTGATACCCTGTGGTAGACGGTTAAATTCTTTAGAGTACCTTTAGAGAGAATCACGGAATTACTTTTAAGAGCCCTATGTAGGGCTCTTTTTTCGAAGTTTTGCCACAGCTCCCATCAGTCCCAATTAAGTTTTCTAACTATTTTATCATGATTATCTTATTAAGTTTATAGACAAACCCAATATACTTGCCTTGGAGAAAAATTCCTCATTTGTCTCGATAAATTGAACAACTAAAATTTATCCGCGATCTTTAACCCTTATTTATGAAGATAAAGAATTAAGTCGGCATAAGACGCGGTTGTTTCTTACCGAAAAGCTCCTTAGAAGTAGTAGATCAAGTTTAGACTGCATTCGTCTTCGGACAACAAACCCATTACTCCCAAACAACTAATTTTTGTCAGAGACTCTAGGTTTCTCGATATTTAGACTCCTGACTTCAGGCGAAGTAAGGCTCTTGGCTCTTTAAACTCGTTAGTGCGTAGGTAGCTCTCGCGCTAGTGAGATTTCCTCGAAACGCCATTGCAACCTTTAACAAATTTCTATCTAATGATACCGCACAAGGGAGTGCTGAATGACCTATGATCCGGAGATCGAGCGCATAGGGATGTGCCCGTTTCTTGGCTAGAGCAACTTTTATTCTGATCAAAGACAACTTACTCAAATTTAGGAGGTGCAAGATGGGTAGGCTACAAGGTTTCAAAGTACTGATCATCGAGGACGAACCCCAGCAACGCAAGTTAACATGCCGGGCTTTTTCATGGGCCAAAGCTGAGACCTTTACCGCAACGAGCGGGATAGAAGGGTTGCAGAAACTTTATACCCATCGACCCGATCTGATCACGCTGGATCCAACCATTCCGGATATGGACGGCTTTGAATTGTGTCGCCGGATCCGTGTTTTGTCTAATACCCCTATTGTCATCCTCAGTTCCCGAAGCGAGGATACCGAGATCATTCGCAGTTTGAGGTCCGGGGCTGATGACTATATCACCAAACCGTTTAATCCGTTTATTCTCATCAGCCGAG